>JANNMV010000394.1:0-12688 GCA_031398205.1 Pseudomonadota bacterium
CACTTGGCGGCTGACGATGGTCTGCAATCCCAACACTATTTGCGACGCGGTGACGATGGGATCGACGCCGCTCCAGGGTCGCGAGCCGTGGGTCTGACGGCCTTTGACCTTGATGCGCAAAATATCCGCCGCTGCCATCAGCGGCCCGGCGCGGTAGCCGATGGTGCCGGTGTGCAACCTGGCGGCCACGTGCAGACCAAAGATCGCGTTCGGTTTGGGATTTTCCAGCGCGCCCTCTTTCACCATCAGCGCCGCGCCGCCTTCTTCGCCGCGCGGCGGACCTTCCTCTGCGGGCTGGAAAATGAACTTGATTGTTCCTGGGAGTTGGTCCTTGACCTTGGCGAACATTTCCGCGACACCCATCAGAATCGCGACGTGAGTATCATGGCCACAGGCATGCATCACGCCAACTTCTTTGCCTTCGTATTCGCCTTTCACCTTCGAGGCAAACGGCAGATCGACCGCCTCAACCACCGGCAAGGCATCCATATCGGCGCGCAGCGCCACCACTGGGCCGGGCCTGCCGCCTTTGAGCACGGCGACGACGCCGGTTTTCGCCACGCCGGTCTTGACCTCGAGGCCGAGTTTTTGCAAATGCTCGGCGACTAATTTTCCGGTGCGAACTTCGCGATTGCCCAGCTCTGGGTTTTGATGGATGTCGCGCCGCCAGGCGATGACTTTCGCTTCGACTTCTTTGGCTAGGCGGTCGATATCTTGGCTGGAAAGAGTTTCCGCGGCGTTGAGCGGGCTCGCGCAGACTAAGGACAAGAGTAATAAAACAAGCTTGCAGCGCACGATGTGCCTCTTAAAGAGTGTCGGTGTCGCAATCTATCATTGGGGGCCGTGGCTTTCAATGGTTATTCGTCAATTGGGGCATCACGCCGCGATGACTAATGAGTGCGCCGGTGATCTGCGACACGGTACGGGAAGGCAGGCAGGGTGTTTCCACTAATAAGCTGCCGCGAATCGCGGCGGCGGCGCATTGAACATCTTTTAGGTTGACGGTCATGTCCGGCACTCGCTAAATGACCTGATCATCGGCCTGGAAGCCAATACCGTGCGGCTCTGGCCCGAGACTACCCCGTCCGGCCATATACGACGACATTTAGTCGCACGCGTACGTGAGGAAACTATTTTCCCATCTGCAAATAGTCGACCGCCAACGCGGCGAGCGAGCGGATGCCGAGCAGAAAACCCGACTCGTCGACAAAGAATTTCGGCGAGTGGTTGCGGGCGACTTTGCTGAGATCCGTCCCCGGCGGCGAAATACCGACGAAGTAAAACAAGCCCGGAATTTTTTGTTGGTAGACAGAGAAATCTTCGGCGACGGTAATCTTGGGGTGAATCTGCGCTTTCTTATCCCCGGCAATGCGTTTCAAAGTCGGCGCCATCAGTGCCGTCAGCTCTTCGTCGTTGATGGTCACGCCGACCTGCTTTTCGATCTCGACTTGTACGCTCGCGCCCTGGCTCGCGGCAATCATCTCCGCGGTGTTTTTGATGCGCTTGTGAATGTCGTCGCGCATCGCTTCGTCGAAGGTGCGAATCGTGCCGACCATCTCCACTTCTTCAGGGATAATATTGCCGCGGTTGCCGCCGTGGATGCTGCCGACGGTGACGACCGCCGGCTCGTGAGTGATATTCACTTGGCGGCTGACGATGGTGTGTAGGCCAATCACGATCTGCGACGCAGTGAGGATGGGATCGACGCCGCTCCAGGGTAGCGCGCCGTGGGTCTGGCGGCCTTTCACTTTGATACGCAAAATATCCGCCGCCGCCATCAGCGGCCCCGCGCGGTAGCCGATGGCGCCGGTGTGCAACAAGGCGACCACGTGCAAACCAAAGATCGCATTCGGCTTGGGATTCTCCAACACGCCCTCTTCCACCATCAGCGCCGCGCCGCCTTCGTCGCCGCGCGGCGGACCTTCCTCTGCGGGCTGGAAAATGAACTTGATTGTTCCTGGGAGTTGGTCCTTGACCTTGGCGAACATCTCCGCGACGCCCATCAAAATTGCGACGTGGGTGTCATGACCGCAGGCATGCATCACGCCGACTTCTTTGCCTTCGTATTCGCCTTTCACCTTCGATGCGAACGGCAGATCGACGGCCTCGACCACCGGCAACGCATCCATATCAGCGCGCAACGCTACGACGGGGCCGGGCTTACCGCCTTTGAGCACGGCGACGACGCCGGTTTTCGCCACGCCGGTCTTGACCTCGAGGCCGAGCTTTTGTAAATGCTCGGCGACCAGCTTCGCCGTTCGAAACTCGCGATTGCTTAGTTCGGGATGCTCATGGATGTCGCGCCGCCAGGCAATGACTTTCGCTTCGACTTCTTTGGCTAGGCGGTCGATGTCCTGGGTGGTCAGGGTATCTGCGGCGTACAGCGGACTCGCACCGGCGAGGGCGGCGAGGACGGATAAGAGAATGCGGCGCATGATGGTCCTCTAGTTGAATGTCGATGTTGCAATCTATCAATTGTGGCGCTCGCTTTCAATGGTTATTCATCGGCAGGAGAAAATACACTGCGCTGCCGATCGAATGAATATGACATAATTCGAGATTAATCATTCATGATTCGCTGTTGAATGAAATCCATCGTTATCCTCATCTCCGGTCGCGGCAGCAACATGCAAGCCATCGTCGAGGCCAAGCTTCCCATTCACATCGCCGCCGTCATTAGCAACCGTACCGATGCGCAAGGATTGGTGTACGCAGCGGAGCGCGGCATTGCGACGGCGATTGTCGATCACACCTTATTCCCCAGCCGCGAAGCGTTCGATACGCAACTGGCATTGAAGATCGAAAAGCATCAGCCGGATTTCGTCGTGCTGGCAGGATTTTTGCGCGTGCTGACGCCCGGCTTCGTCAACCAATATCACGGCCGCTTAATCAATATTCATCCTTCGTTGCTGCCGGCATTTAGCGGCCTACACAGCCACGAACAGGCGTTGGATTGCGGTGTCACTTTGCATGGCTGCACCGTGCATTTCGTTACGCCGGAATTGGATCGCGGCCCGATCATCATGCAAGCCGCAGTGCCGGTGTTGCCGAACGACGATGCCAGCACATTGGCCGCGCGGGTGTTGCGGCAAGAGCACGTGGTCTATCCGCGCGCGCTGCGCTGGCTGGTCGAGGGCAAAGTCAGCCTCGGCGCCGATCAGCGCGTTAAGTTTGACTGGCCCGCCGACCCAGGCGGCACACTCATTAGCCCAAGGGAAGTTGGATGAAACGATTGTTTGCAGTACTCTTGATCGCGTGCACCGGGATTGCAGAGGCACAGGTGCGCGAGATCAGGACGACCTATTTCTTAATCCATGGCACGACCAAACTCGGTGAGGTGACTGAGAAATTCGTCGTTCGCGATGGCAAGTATTCCATCGAGAGTGTAGCGAAGCCTATTCTCAGTTGGCTGCTGCCGACGCTGACGCAGACGGCGAGCGGCACGGTGACGGCAGCGGGCCTAGTGCCGGACCACTTTACCCAAACCCTGAGTAATAAACCGAACAAAAATCTCGCGGCGGACTTCAATTGGAACGATGGCGAACTACTGCTCACGCGCAACGGAGAAACGAAACGGCATGAACTCAAAGCACATACTTTCGATAGCTTGTCGCTGAAATACCAGTTCATGTTCGCGCCGCCCCAGGCGGACGGTTCAGTGACGTTGACCGATGGCAAGAAAGTCGAGGAATATCCCTATCGCGTGCTAAAAGATCAGATGGTGCAAACACCGGCCGGGAAATACGACACCGTCCACGTGTCCAAAATTAAAGAAGAAACAGACGACGCGAGTTTCGAACTATGGCTGGGCAAGGATCAACACTACGTGCCGGTGAAAGTCATGGCCGCCAATGACGAACATAAGTTGGAGCAAGTGCTCAGCACAATCAGCATCGATGAAACGGTGCAGTAACTAACGTGGCTGCCCTCGCGCTGCCGGCATTCCGACCTTCGCGCACCTTCGTGTCGATGATCGTGCTGTCGATGGTCGTCCACGCTTCGTTCCTGTACAGCGTTCGTTTGAAAACTCAATCCCTCGACGCGCCATCGTCCGTCGCGCTCAAGGCAACCATCGCTGCGCGAGCACTCCCAACTCCGGAGCCGATCATCACGCCGCCACTGGAGATGGCCAAGGAATTGCCGGTGGAAAAAACGGGGCCGGTGGAAAAAAAAGTTGCCAAGGCGCCGGGAAAAAAACCCACTCCAAAACAAGTGGTGTCCGTAGATGCCGCACCAGAGCCAATCTCTAAGACACCCATGCCAGAGGCCGCGCCTGATATGGTGCCCAGCCCAGCACCTGAAAAAATCGAACCCGTTGGTGAAGTATCCCGCGCACCGGCGCCACTTGCGAATATTCATGAGCGCTCCGGCGCGAAAGTTCGAGCGCCGACACCGATTGAAAATCCGACCATGCCGGCGGAGGATGTCGTGGTCGCGGAAGCGAAAGTTGCAGAGGAACCGCCACCCGCGCCAACCCCGATGCCCGCGATCGCCACGGCGCCGCATCCGCTCGAACCGGTAGGCCAAGAAGGTCCGCCGCGGGTCGATGCGCCATCGATCGTTGTCAGCAAGCCGAAAGAAGCGCCGCTCACAGCGCCAGCCGTCACCCCGCCGTCCGACAAAGTTGCCGTGATCGCCCCGCCCGTGGTGAATATCGATCCCAACGCGCTACCGATGCCGGCGAGCGGTGAGGCGCAATACAAATTGCGCATGGGGATCGTATCGGGTGAGCTTACGCTGAGTTGGAAATTTGCCGATGGCCACTACCGCCTCGACAGCATCGCGCAAGGTTCAGGCATCTTCGCCGTCGCCGGCAAGTATGTGCAAGCCAGCGAAGGCGATATCGCCGCAAACGGGCTGCGCCCGACTACATTCAGCGTGGAGCGGCGCGGCAAAAAAGACAGCGCGGCGTTTAATTGGACCGATAACTCCGTTCGCTTTAACGGCAAGAGCGGTGAGCGCACCGAAGCCGCGACACCAGGCACGCAAGATATGTTGAGCCTATTATTTCAACTCGCCTTCGCGCCGCCGTTGGGCGACGATCTGACGGTGATCGTCACCAACGGCCGCAAGCTGGAACGTTATGCGTTCGAACGTGCCGGCGAAGAAGTCATCAGTTTAGAGGGCGGCAAATTTCATACGCTGAAAATTCTGAAGCAACGCAAAGGCGATGAAGACGGCATGGAAGTATGGCTGGCGTTGGAACATCACTACCTCCCTGTTAAAATCCGCGTCACCGACAAAAAAGGCAGTGTCATCGAGCAATCGCTGATGGCACTTAAAGTTGTTAGCGCAAATTAGTTTACTGACCCGCCATTGATATCCCCTCTCCAGTTTGAAACGTTGCTTGAAGCAACGAAACAAGTCCTGCGTTTCGTCCATCCGGCCGATGCGGTGCTGAGGCATTTTTTTCGCGACAATAAAAATCTCGGCATGCGCGATCGCGGCTTGATTGCCGAGACGATTTACGCGTTGCTGCGCAAGCGTTCGTGGTTGATGCAATTAACCCAGAGCGATCAGCCACGCTTGTTGTTGCTGGCGACGCTGGTGAAAGTTCAGGGCTGGGAGGTCAGAGCCACGAGCGGCTTCACCAAACCCCATGAGCGCGAATTGTTACGCGCGATCGTCGCGGCGGCGCCGGGCCATCTATCGCTTCCGGCCGAGACGAATTTCCCCGATTGGTTAATTCAGCTTTATCTGAAGCACCACTCGCGACAGGAACTCATCGCGCTGGCCGACGGTTTGAATCAGCCGGGACCGCTGGACTTACGCGTCAATACCATGCATTCGGATCGCGCCACGGTGTTGGCCGAACTAGCGGAAATCGAGGTCGAGGCGAGCGCGACGCCGTTTTCGCCGGTCGGCATTCGCGTGGTCGGCAAACCGGCGCTGCAGCAACATCGTTTGCTGGTCGAAGGCCACGTCGAAGTGCAGGACGAAGGCAGCCAATTGCTCGGCTATTTGGTCGCGCCAAAACGCGGCGAAATGGTGGTGGATTTTTGCGCCGGCGCGGGTGGCAAAACCTTACTGCTCGGCGCCTTGATGCATTCGACCGGACGGCTGTATGCCTTCGATGTGTCGGAGAAACGCCTGACCAATCTCAAGCCGCGTTTGAAACGCTCGGGCTTGTCGAACGTGCAGCCGGTGCGCATCGAGCATGAAAACGATGCGCGCATCAAACGCCTCGCCGGTAAAGTCGATCGCGTGCTGGTGGATGCGCCGTGCAGCGGGCTCGGCACGTTGCGGCGCAACCCGGATCTGAAATGGCGCCAGAGCGCCGAAGATATCGCCGAGTTGGCGGTGAAGCAGTGCAACATTCTCGCCGGTGCGGCGCCGCTACTCAAGCGCGGCGGGCGCTTGGTGTATGCGACGTGTAGCATCTTGAAGGAAGAGAACGAAGCCGTCGTCGAAACCTTTCTCGCGGCGAACCCGGATTTTCGTTTGCTCAACAGCCAGGACATTTTGCGCGCGCAGCAGATCGAAATCGATTGCGGCGAGAATCTTCAGATTTTTCCGCATCGCCACAACACCGATGGATTTTTCGCCGCGGTGCTAGAAAAACAATCGTGATGTGGCCAAAAACCTGCATCGCGCTGCTGTATTCGCTGCTGGCGGCAGGCGCCGCCATGGCGGACACGACAGTAAACGCGGCGAAGCTACGGGTTCTGTTTACGCCGGGCGACAATATCGCCGCCGTCATCATCCAAGCGATCCGCGGCGCGAAGCAAACTATTCGCGTGCATGTCTTTAGCTTCACCAACAAGGCCATCGCGCGAGCGTTGCAGGACGCGAGCCAGCGCCGCATCGAGGTGACTCTGCTCGCGGATCGAGAACAGTTCGAACGCGGCGCGGGTTTTTTGCTGCGTGATTTGAAGCAGGCCGGTGTCAATGTCATGCTCGACGGCGAACACGCTTCAGCCCACAACAAGGTCATGCTGATCGACGCCGAGGGCGCGAATCCCGTTGTGATCACCGGAAGTTTTAATTTCACCCAGGCGGCGCAAAAATATAATGCCGAGAATGTGGTGTTAATTTACGACGAGCGGACGCTGGCAAAAGCCTATCAGGAAAATTGGCAACGACATTGGCAACATGGAATCCATTTTGATTAACGAAATGTTAAGTCCGCCTCCATGCAACTGACCGGCGGCATGCTATTCGCCAGTCTCATCGAGGCGCTGCGCGACCTGCGCAACCCGCTGCTGCTCACCGAACTGGCAGTGATCTCGGGTGCGCTTGCCCTCGGCGCGCTTGCCGCGTGGTGGGGCAAGCGCCGCAGCGCGGCCACGCCACCGAGTTGGGCGGTTGGCAAGGGCGGGTTGCTGCGCATCGTGTTCCCAGTTGTGGCCCTGCTTACGGTGTTGATCGCTCGGCGCTTCATGCTGGGCCAAGGCGCGCATCCCTTGCTCGACTTGGCGGTGCCGCTGCTCGGCTCCTTGGCGCTGGTACGTTTGGCGATCTATATCGTGCGGCGCGTGTTTCCGCCGAACGCCGCACTCAAAGCCTCTGAACGCGTCATCGCGTACAGCATTTGGTCGTTGATGGCGCTGTACATCGTCGGCGCGCTGCCGCTGCTGATGGAATTCCTCGACGGCATTAGCGTCAACGTCGGCAAGCAGCGCATCTCGGTTTTTTTGATTATTCAGGCGATCGTAACGGTCGTGATCACGGTGGTGATTGCGCTGTGGATCGCGCGCGCCATCGAGAGCCGAGTGATGGGCGCGGCGCACTGGGACTCGAGTTTGCGCGCGGTATTCATCAAGCTGTTGCGCGTCATTTTGTTGGCGTTGGCGGTGTTGATTGCGCTGCCGGCCGTGGGTATCGATATCACCGTGTTATCGGTGTTCGGTGGCGCATTAGGCGTCGGGCTCGGTTTTGGCCTGCAAAAAATCGCCAGTAACTACGTCAGCGGCTTCATCATTTTGCTCGATCGCTCGATCCGTATCGGCGATATGGTCACCATCGACCATCGCCAGGGCGTGGTGTCGCAACTCAACACGCGCTTCACCGTCGTGCGCAGCCTGGACGGCACCGAAGCGATCATCCCGAACGAAGGCCTGATTACCGGCACGGTGATTAACCATTCGCTGTCGGATAAGCGCGTGTTGCTGCGCTTACCCCTGCAAATCAGCTACGCGAGCCCACCGGCATTGGCACTGGATTTACTGACGAAGATCGGCCGAGAACATCCGCGCGCGCTGAAAGAGCCTCAGGCAGGCGCATTCGTCACGGGGTTCGGCGACAACGGCATCGCGCTTGAGCTGTGCGTCTGGATTTCCGACCCGGAAGCCGGGCAAATTCAGTTGCGTTCCGAGCTTTTTATGCGAATTTGGCAGACTTTTAATGATAATGGGATCCAAATTCCCTATCCGCAGCGGGAAATTCGTATACTCGGTGAGTCGCTGCCGAAGCCGGAATCCCACCCTAACTGAGCTGCGAGCCACGCTGGGCGCGGCTCGCAGGCCATTGTTTTTAAAGTGTTTTTATTTTTTGTGCCTTAACCCCTTAATTTTCCACACAAGTTTACAATTGGCTCGCAAATAAGGCTTGCGTCACGCGCCTCTTCGCGTACAATTCGCAACCATTCATGTAATTAAGGAGGGATCTTAGTGGCCCTGTTGAACAGTTTATTGAACGGACTCATCGTTTTGCCCTGGTGGGGTTACATCGTGTTGTGCTTGGCGCTCACCCACATCACCATCGTTGCCGTGACCGTCTATCTACACCGCTACTCGGCCCATCGCGCCCTGGAACTGCATCCAGCGGTATGCCACTTTTTCCGCTTCTGGCTGTGGATGACCACCGGCCAGACTACCAAAGCATGGACCGCCATCCATCGTAAGCACCATGCGCGCTGCGAGACTGAAGAAGATCCCCATAGCCCGCAGATTTTGGGCATCAAGAAGGTCATGTGGCAAGGTGCCGAACTGTATCGCGCCGAAGCAAAAAATCAAGATACATTGGATCGGTTCGGTAGCGGCACGCCCGACGATTTTATGGAAAAGTTTTATGCCAAGCATCACACCCAGGGCGTAACTTTGATGTTGATTATTAACCTCATACTATTCGGCACCATGGGACTGACCGTATGGGCGGTGCAGATGATGTGGATTCCGCTGTTCGCAGCCGGAATCATCAATGGCGTCGCGCACTACTGGGGCTATCGCAATTACGCCTGCGAAGATGCGAGCCGGAATTTGATTCCTTGGGGAATCTTCATAGGCGGTGAGGAATTGCATAACAACCACCACGCCTATGGAACCTCGGCCAAATTTTCCACCAAATGGTACGAGTTCGATATCGGCTGGGTTTACATTCGCGCACTGGCGTTTCTCGGCCTGGCGAAAGTGAAAAAAATCGCACCCACAGTGCGTTTCACGGAAGCGAAGGCCGCCTGCGATAGCGAAACGTTGGAAGCGATCATTACCCATCGCTATGAGGTGTTGAATAACTATCGCCGCGCGCTGCAACGCACCTGCGCCGAAGAATTCGCGAACCTGAAGCAACGCATGCCGTCGCTGTCGACGATCACCGATTCCGGCGTATTTCGCGCGCTGAAGCACTGGCTGCATCTGGAGCCGGAAGCGCTGACGCCGCCGGATCGCGAGAAGTTCAACACCGTCATGAGTTCCAGCGCAGTGCTGAAAACGATTTATTCGATGCGCCAGGAATTGGATTCGATCTGGGGTCGCTCCAACGCAACGCGTGAACAGTTAGTCAAGCAACTGGAAGACTGGTGCCATCGTGCGGAAGTAAGCGGCATCACCCCATTGCAAGACTTTTCGCGCCGCTTGCGTTGCTACGCGTAGCGCGGTCAATCACTCAATAAAAAAGCCCGCTGATGCGGGCTTTTTTATTGGCTTAACTTGCTCCCGATTACTTGAGCTTGGTCTCTTTGTAGATCACGTGCTTGCGTGCTTTCGGATCGAATTTCTTCACTTCCATTTTTTCCGGCATGGTCTTCTTATTTTTGGTGGTGGTGTAGAAATGCCCGGTTCCGGCAGTCGATTCCAATTTGATTTTATCGCGCATGGTTAATCTCCTTAGACTTTAACGCCGGCGGCAGCTAAATCGGCGAGCACGGAATCGATGCCGTTCTTGTCGATGGTGCGCAACGCAGCCGTGGTCAGCCGCAGGCTGACGAAACGATTTTGACTCTCAACCCAAATCTTGCGACGCTGCAAATTGGGCAGAAAACGCCGCTTGGTCTTGTTATTCGCGTGGGAAACGTGATTGCCGACAAGCGGCTTTTTCCCGGTAATCATGCATACTCTGGCCATGGCCGTGCTCCGAACTAAACACTGATTATCGCACGAAAATTATTTGCCCGTCAAAGTAAGCCTTGCTCGGCGAAGGAATAGGGCACACCGTCGCCAACAACGAAATGGTCCAGCACCCGCACGTCGACCAGGGTGAGCGCATTCTTCAATACTTGGGTCAGATGACGATCAGCGGGGCTCGGCTCGGCGATGCCGGAGGGGTGGTTGTGGGCAAACACGACGGCCGCGGCATTCAATGACAATGCTCGCTTGACGATTTCTCGTGGATGAACGCTGGTTTGCTGCAAGGTGCCGGCGAATAATTCCTCCAGCGCGACGACTCTATTCTGGGTGTCTAAAAAAATCGCGACGAACGCCTCACGTTGATGTTGTTGAAAATACAGCCGCAAATAGTCGCGCACGGCCTTGGGTGAGGACAGTAGATCGCCACGCTTCATTTCTTCCACCAACACGCGGCGCGCGACCTCGAGGATCGCTTGAAATTGCACATATTTTGCCGGGCCCATGCCGGGCGCTTCACACAGCGCCGTTTCGCTTGCCGCGAACAATTGGGTGAGGCTGCCGAAGCGCTGGATCAACTCACGACCGAGGTCAACGGCGCTCTTGCCGGTCACCCCGGTGCGAAGCAAAATCGCCAGCAACTCCGCATCGGAAAGCGCCGCTGGCCCGCGGGCCAGCAGTTTCTCGCGCGGACGTTCGTCTACGGGCCAATCGCGAATCGCCATGGCAAGCTCTTTTGGTTAGAATGATGCCAATTATGAATCAAAATCGACCAAAAAAATTGTTGTTGGGTGTGACCGGTGGCATCGCCGCCTACAAGGTGGCGGAGCTGGTTCGATTGTTGCGGCAAGCTGATATTGAACTGCAAGTGGTGATGACGGAAGCGGCGTGCCGCTTCATCACGCCGGTGACCTTGCAGGCCCTGTCGGGAAACACGGTCTACACCGATTTGTGGGATCCGCGTATGACGAACAACATGGCGCACATCGATCTGTCGAGGGATTGCGACGGCATCGTCATCGCGCCGGCGAGCGCGGATTTCATGGCGAAAGTCGCCCATGGCGTAGCGGACGATTTGCTCTCGACATTGTGCCTTGCTCGGGAATGCCCGCTGCTGATCGCGCCGGCAATGAATCGACAAATGTGGGACAACCCAGCGACCCAGCGCAATGTTGCTCTTCTGACCAAGGACGGCGTCACGCTGCTCGGCCCGGCGGCCGGCGATCAAGCCTGCGGCGAAGTGGGCATGGGGCGGATGCTCGAAGCGGCGGATATTTTCGCTGCAATCAAAAGCCACTTCGCGCCCAAAATTTTGGCCGGTAAGCACGTGCTGATCACTGCGGGGCCGACGTTTGAGGCGATCGATCCGGTGCGTGGCATCACCAATCGCAGCTCGGGGAAGATGGGCTACGCGATTGCCCGTGCGGCGCTTGATGCCGGTGCAACGGTGACCTTGGTGAGCGGACCAACGAATCTTTCGCCGCCGTTCGGCGCTGCCGTGGTTCCCGCAGTCAGCGCCGCCGACATGCATAAAGCCGTGATGGCGAATGTTTCCGACAAAGAAATATTCATCAGCGTAGCCGCCATAGCCGATTACACCATCAAGCAACCCAGCCGCAGCAAGATCAAAAAATCCACTGCGGCGCTGACGCTAGAACTCGTGCCCACCATCGACATCGTATCCCAGGTTGCGCAACTGCCAAACGCGCCGTTCTGTGTCGGCTTTGCCGCGGAAAGCGACAACTTGCACGAATACGCGGAAGCAAAACGCAAACGCAAAAAGCTCCCGCTCCTTGCCGCGAATCTGGTGCAAACCGCCATCGCCAGCGACGACAATGAACTGATATTGTTCGACGACGACGGCGTTCATCCATTAGGACGTCAACCGAAAGACGCGCTGGCGCGTGAGTTGCTGCGCCACATCGCGAAATTGATGGAGCGCCAAACCGCACCGCGTGCCGGCACCGCCAAAAAAACCAACAAAGAAAAAACCTGATGCAAACCCTTGATGTAAAAATTCTCGATCCGCGCATGCGCGATCAGTTGCCGGCCTATGCCACGGCGGGCGCGGCGGGACTGGATCTGCGCGCCTGCATCGAACAAACCCTGGAGATCGCGCCGGGAACTACCCACCTCATTCCGAGCGGTCTTGCAATCCACATCGGCGATCCGGGTTACGCCGCCATCGCCCTGCCGCGCTCTGGGCTGGGTCACAAGCACGGCATCGTTCTGGGGAATTTGGTCGGCCTCATTGATTCCGATTATCAAGGACAAGTTTTCGTTTCCCTGTGGAATCGCGGCCAGGCGAGCTTCACCCTCAACCCCATGGAACGCATCGCTCAATTAGTTATCGTTCCGATACTGCAAGTTCAACTCAACATCGTGGACGAATTCACCGCCAGCGATCG
>JANNMV010000404.1:0-3296 GCA_031398205.1 Pseudomonadota bacterium
GTAACTAAGGGCGCGCGCAAGCGCCGCACGCGCGAGGAGTCGTAATCACCGGTCCGGGAACGGTCACCGCCGTACAGCAAAACTCGCTCGTCAAGACCGGAAGCCCCGCGCAAGCGGGGCTTCTTATTTTGGCGCGATGGACCGTTCGATGTCGATGAGTACGTAAAATGTAAACGTGCCTGAAAGGAGCATAGGTATTGCCGCTCCGGGCATGCCATGCCACGAGGCAAGCTGGGTGCGGGTCTTGGCTCGGCGCCTGGAACGATGGGGGCAGCACTCTTTGCTACAAGAGATCACGAAATTGCTCAACGGTAAGTCCGGCATCACGAACGATACCGCCGAGCGTATAGGCGTTGACAGGGTTATGGCGTGGGATCGTCAGAATTCGAGTGCCGTTTGACATGACGACATGCTTTCCTTGACGAGCAATGGCAAACCCTGCCTTTTGTAACGCGCGCACCGCATCGAAGTGGTTAACACCAGGAATCTTTGACAAGATCAGACGGCTACTTCGATCTCGCGAACATCTTCGCCGTGAAGCTGCTCTTCGACCACACCAAGATATTCACGAATCGCGTCTTTGATGTTTTCAACCGCTTCGAGGTCAGTCGCGCCCTGAGACCAGCACCCCGGCATGCCGGGAACTGAAACGGAAAAGCCTTCGTCAGATTTGTGAATGGCGATGCGATAGCGCATATAGCCTCCTCAAAAAGAACAGTATATCGCGTGGTTTTGTTGCGACTTTATTTCTGCTGCCAGTGGCCCGACTTGCCGCCTAGTTTTTCCGTTAGCCGCACGCCTTCCATGCGCATGCCGCGATCGACGGCTTTGCACATGTCATAAATTGTGAGCAACGCGATTTGTACGGCCGTTAGCGCTTCCATTTCCACACCCGTGCGGCCGACGGTTTCTGTGGTGGCTTCGCAGTGCACGGAATTGGATTTTTCATCAAACGTAAATTCCACCGCCACGCGCGTGAGCGGAATTGGATGGCATAGCGGTATCAGTTCCCATGTCCGTTTCGCGCCCTGGATCGCTGCGATGCGCGCGACGCCGAGTACGTCACCTTTCTTCGCGCTGCCTTGTTTCACCATTGCGAATGTGGCCGCTTGCATGAAGATGCTCCCGACCGCGCGCGCGATTCTATGGGTTTCGGCTTTCGCGGCAACGTCAACCATGTGGGCTTGACCCCGTTCATCGAAATGGGTAAGTGGATTTGTCATCGCAAGCTAAGGAACTATAGAGAGAAAGCCGGTATCATAGCACTATGAAATTCATCGCATTATTCACCGCAACTTGCCTGGTGGCGCAACCGACGCTGGCGGCAAATGACCTGCCCGATCTGGGCGAAAGCGCGCAAAGCGTGTTCACGCCGCAGCAGGAACGCGCCTTGGGCAACAACATCATGGCGGAGATTCGCGCCTACAAAGATTACGACGACGATCCGGAAGTGGTGGACTATCTCAATTCCATCGGCAATCGATTGGTTGCCAACAGCACGGATCGTGGCCGCACCTTTGAATTTTTCTTGATGCGTGACAACACGCTGAATGCCTTCGCGCTGCCCGGCGCGTTCGTCGGGGTGCACTCCGGGTTGTTGCTCGCGGCGGAGAGCGAATCGGAACTCGCCTCGGTGCTTGCTCACGAAATCGGCCACGTCACGCAACGTCATATTGCACGACAAATCGCCGGACAAGAGCGAACCGGTTGGGCCACGCTCGCTGCGTTGGCACTGGCAATTCTGGTGGCGCGCTCCAACGCGCAAGCAGCGCAGGCGGCAGTCGCCGGCGCGCAGGCAGCGAGCATTCAATCGCAACTCGATTACACGCGAGAGTACGAACGCGAAGCGGATCGCACCGGCGTTGAATTGCTGAGTAAGACCGGTTTTGATGCGCGCGGCGCCGTGTCATTTTTCGAGCGCCTGCAACGCAATAATCGCGTCTACGAGACCAACGCGCCGCAGTATTTGCACACCCACCCACTCACCAGCGACCGCATCGCCGATATTCAAAATCGTGTGACCCAACTGCCGGTCAAGCAAGCGCCGGATAGCTTGGATTTCCAACTCGTGCGCGCCAAGCTGCGCGCCCTACTCCACCCGACCAAGGATGCAATGCGCTACTTCGATGGGCTGCGCTTGGAAGCGCCCAACGCCAGTCACGAGAATGCTGTGGTCGCAAGCTACGGCCTCGCGACGGTGTTACGCCGCATGAACGATTTTGTCGGCGCCGAAAAAGCCTTAGCGCCTGCGCGTAAAAAAGTACCCAACGCACTGACGGAAAATCTTGCGGCGAAAATCAAGCGCGATTTGAAAGATCCAAAAGCTGCCCTTGAGATTTATCAAACCGGCCTGAAACAGTTTGGCGACAGCCGTGCGTTGAGTTACGGTTATGCCGAAACCTTGATCGAAACCAACGACAGCAAACAAGCGTTGGCGTTTATCGCCGAGCGCTTGCTGCTCAGCAGCGGCGACGCGGACCTTTATGATTTACAGGGTAAAGCCTACGCCGCGCAAGGAAAAAAACTGCTGCAGCATCAATCCCTCGCCGAAGCCTACGTGCGCATCGGTAATCTATCCGCCGCCGTCGACCAACTACAAATCGCCGTGCGCAGCGGCGACGGCGACTACTATCAGCAATCGAGTGTTGAGGCGCGTCTGAAAGAATTACGCACCGAGCTCACCGCCGAAAATAAGCAGAAAAAACCTAAGGCGAATTAAACTTTTTATGTCACGTATCTTGAACATGGCCGCTCGCGGCCTCACTTTAATTGTGGGGTGCCTGTCGTTCGGCTTCGCCGCCGCAGGCGAAAAAAACGAAATGACCGGCCGCGAACTCGCCTTCAGCACTGCGAAAGGTAATTGCCTGGCGTGCCATCAAATCCCAGGCGATCCAGCCGCCGTCACGGCGGCCAACATCGGTCCGCCCCTGGTCGCCATGCGGGCACGCTTTCCCGATCGTGCACGACTGCGGGCGCAGGTTTGGGACGCCACCGCGTTCAATCCCAACACCGTCATGCCGCCGTTTGGTAAGCACAAAATCCTCAGCGACGACGAAGTTGATAAAATAGTTGATTACATTGCAGGTTTATGAGAGGCGCGAGGCTAGATGAGTAATTTACGCAGACTGTTTTTGACTCGATGCGCGGCGTTCGGCGCGGCTATGGTAGTCGGCGCGCTGAAACCGTTGCAGGCCTTGGCAGCGGAGTGGAACAAAATTGCGTTCGATGCAAAAACCCTTCCCGAAGCGCTGAAAGGTGCTGGCGTGCAAAACGCCGGCGAGAGCAAGGACATCATC
>JANNMV010000421.1:0-4670 GCA_031398205.1 Pseudomonadota bacterium
GCCTTCGTGTAGGCAGGCCAGGGGATCGTCGCGCCGTCCGGGACGAAGCTGAGGTGATTGCCCATGTAGTAGCCGGTGCTGTAGAGCCGCGCAATTTGGTCGCGATGCGCGGCAGCTTGCATCGCCTGATTAAGTGTGACGGCGGGGGCATTGGCAATATCATGCGCAGCCGCCGCACCCATGCCGCCGGGCTTGGCCAAACGTATCGCGCGATAAGCCCAATCGGCGTCCGTCACCGTCAAGCCCCTCAACAGCGCATCCAATTCGCGTTCGAGCGAGGCACCATCGACCATCGATTCAGCGGCCTGAATCAGCGGCGCCAGCAACAACACAATACCCAGATTGGTATTGCAGTTTACCGTCTGCCGCGTGGCTTCGATGGCGCGGTAAATGCGTTCGCCGACCGCCAATCCGGGCGCCGTGATCGGCACGGCAATCGCTTCTGCGCTGGCGAGAAAATCCACCGCGTTCATGCCGTGTCCCGGCGCTTCGAGGCTGACGTTGCCCGGTTTGATGGCCTTAACGTCTAGCGCGCAGGCGTGACGCACCGCCGCCTGCAACCGGATGCGATCGATGCTCACCCCGCCACGTGTAGCTTGCGCCCGATGCGCCGTTCGATCAGATCGTCCAGTAGACTTTGCGCGATGTTCAGCGGCGTGACACTTTGCAAGCCCTTCCATGCCGGAATGCCATTGACCTCGATGACGTAGGCGCAACCATTGTGATCGCGCATCAAATCCACGCCGGAATAGTCCAATCCCAGCGCAGCCGTTGCGCGCTCGGCCAGCGCGGCAAGTTCGCCATCCCATTCAGCCGCTGCACAGCGCGCGCCTTGGGCCACATTGTTGATCCAACTCTTGCCGTGACGTTGCATCGTGGCGACCGCATGGCCGCCGATCACGAACACGCGCCAATCGTGCCAACCCTTTTCGCGCGCGTCGACAAAGCGCTGCAAATAGGCCACACCTTGATAGGCTTGCATGTCCGGGAGCGCCATTCCCGCCGCGAGCCGCTGCAATCCCTCGCCCTGGGCGCCGAACAATGGCTTCATGACCAATTCGTTATTCGCTGCCGTTTCTTTCATGAGCAATCGTCGCGCCACGGCGCCCTCCTCCGTCACCCAGGTCAGTGGCGTCGCAATTCCGGCTCGATGCAAGAGGAAACTGGTCATCGCCTTATCGACACTTTTTTCGATAGCGCGGGCGTCGTTATAGATCGGCACGCCGAGTTCCCGCAGCGCATGCAGCAAGCCTAAACGCAACGTCACTTGCTCGAACGTGCCGGCCGGAATCGCGCGCACGAAGGCGCCATCGGGCAGTTGCTGGTCGTAACCGGGAATGAATATGCCGTGGGGACGCTCCAGATCGAAATGGCAAGTGGACAGCGATACGTAACGCGCCGTTACGTCCCGCGCCTGCGCCGCGCGCTTGAGTTCGCGGCCATGCCAACCAGGCGCGTCGGTAAAGATGGCGATGCGGGTCATGAGCGAACGCGGGGACGACCGTTGGTATTGGCCGGGCTACGAAAATGACAGATCAAGTAAAGCGTCATTCACCTCACCCGCACGAAACGTTTTTCCACCTTGCAGCGTCGAAACGACTATCTCCGCCGGCGCGAACAGCAGCGGATCGATTTTGTAGAAATCGTAGTCAACGTTCTTGAATAGTTGGCCGAACAATTTTCCGTAGTCGCGCGATGCCGACGATGGTAATTGGTGCGCCAGTTGACGAGCGTCATCGTCACTGCAGTCGACAAATAAATGCACGCGGCCGCCGAACAAAATCGCATCGTTGGTGCGACCCATGCTGGTGACAAAATCCTGCGCCGGCGGCGGCAGCGGCGCGCTGCCGCCGCCGTCAATGATTTGATCGAAAGGAAAACCCAAGGTATGCACTTTATGCAGCGCGACTTCCAACACCCGCGCGACGATCTGCACCACGCCTGCCAAGCTGCGGGTCGGCGTGAGGATGAATGTCAGTTGCTCGGCTGCGACTTGGCAATCGCGACTGACTTTTTCGATCAGTTCCAGTGGCGGCGCCTGGTCAACCTCTAGCACTAAACAAGTTGACGCCGAGCTGTCGCGATAGCCCAATTCCGCGAACAACGCTTCCTTCTGCGCCAGCGCACGGCCGGGCCCGGAGCCGAGCGCACGAAACGCGGCCTGGCCCTCACCGTGGGCCAAACTCCAGCCCGCATACTGGCTGCCAAGGCACGCCAGCACTGGGTTTGCCGCATGCACACTGAGCGCCAGCGGCCATTTTCCAGCACCCGTATGCAGCGCGACGTGACCTAAACCGCCGAGGCAGATTTCGGCGATTCGGCGCCCCGCTTCCAACCCGCCGCGGGCATCGATTCCGGCGTCGATGAGGGTCGTGCCGTTGCTCAAAGTAATCACTTGAAGGCGCAGCGCATCGGCATCGCGTTTCAGATTCTCCAGCAACGGCTGGGTGAGCCGATTGATACTTGGCCAAGTGGGGTTCGGTTGCATACTGTCAGGTGGTCTGTTGTTCGACTAAGGACACAATAGTTTCGCGTCGAGCGTGAACCAAAGCGTTCACTGTTTCAAGATCAGCGCCGTCGGCATGCACCATGCACACCGGCATGCGTGGTGCAAACGCGCTGCGCGGTTCGGGAATATCGCTGCACCACTGCGGCCATTGTACGTCACGATCCAATTGCAACGCTTGCAGGGTGTAGACCACGGCGTGGGCGCGAATGCTGGTTCGCTCGAACAAACGCTCAGGCAACACACCGTTGCTGGCCTGAAGATGCCAATGAAATAGCCCTTCCGGGCAATCGGCGTCGTACAAATCGAGCGTGCCAGACGGCCGCGGATTGACTTCGATAACAAAGTAGTGATCGCCGCTGACGATAAAGTCCATGCCGTTCAAACCCACCAGCCCCGTTGCTTGCACGATGGCGTCGAGATCGCGCTGGATACGCGCGGTCATCGCGCCCGGCAGCGGCACATGATTGATGGCGCCGAGATAGCAATACGGCCAATCGCCCAGCGCGATGCTCCACGGCTGGTTGAAACCGACGATCAGCGCGCGCTCGCCATTGGCTAGAAAAGACACAGAATAATTTTTACCTGTGATGAAGCATTGAAAATACGTACTCGCCGTTGCCGAAGTGTGTTGCCCCGCTGCGACGACGTGCGCACCACCGCTACCGCCGATTTGTTTTGCCAGCCAACCGGCGCTTTGTCGTGGCGCGATCAATGAAATTTCTGGATAGCGAATTGCCAAACTTTTAAGCAGCGAAAAAAATTGCAACGGATCTTTGATCGCCTTTATTGTTGCAATCGTATTGCCGTACAAACGCCGGCCTTGCGCCAATTCCGCTAACAATTCCGTATCGCTTTCAAAACCCGATCCATACACAACACCAGGATAAACATCGCCAGGAGCCAATACCGAAGCGGCCTGCAGCAAGGCATGTCTGTCGAAGCGCGCCAGTCCTTGCTCGTGGCCTGGCACCTTTTGTGATCGTGGAGCGATTTGCCGCGTATCGAGATCGTTGAAAAGATCCAGCACGGCGACTTCGTAACCGCCGCGCCGCGCAGATGTCGCGAGCATTCGACCGGCGATGGCAGCAATGAGAATTCCGCTCACGTCAACAATTCGCTGAAGAAACGCGCGACGCCCGCCCCGCCAAGGAGAAGGAACGTTGGCGCACGGCCTTCCAAGCAAAGCATTACGCGGTCAACTTGCGCGCCGCCGCGAATGCATCGCGAAAATCGATGGCCATCGGCTTTTCCGCCGCGATCATCGCTTCCAACAAACCCCGTTGCACTTGATATTTGATGTTGCCAACCGCCAAGGCGCCGATCGCAACCGCTCTTCCGGAGCCGGCGGCGAGCGGCTTGCCGTCGTCCATCATGCCCACCCCTTCTATGCCCGCCGGCGGCACCGCATTCACATCGGCGGCGACGAGTAACCGATTCGCCTGCGCTAAATCCAGCGTGCTCAACACCTGTATGCCGGCTTTCGCGGCGCCGAGAATGATATCGGCATCCTTAATCATATCGAGCTTCGCGTCGACCACGCTGGCGTCGCCCGGCTGCGTGGTCACGCCGTAGCGCGCGTTCACCGCTTCGCTGGTCATGCGCGCCCGCGTGGCGCTGGTGTGGCTGGCGATGCGCACGCGCGCGCCTGCTTGCGAGGCGAGTACCGCCGCCGCCGCGCCGACCGGCCCGGTGCCACCGAGCACCACGACATTTTTGCCGCTTAAATCCGTCTGATGAATTTTCTTCAGTTGCCGCTCGACGCAAGCGACCAAGCCCGCCGCCGTGGTAAATGCGCCACTCGGATCGGCAAATACGGACACTTCAAACGGCGGCGCCATGGCGCGCTTCGCCGCATCGAGCATATCGGCCGCCAGGCCGATCTCGCGCCCGCCGATGAAAATGCCGGTGCGCTTCACGCCCTTCGCCCCGCGCGAGAAAATCGCGTCTTGCGTCAGCGCGCTAACGTGATCGATGTTCACATTGCCGTAGGGCATGACCGCGTTATAACCAGCGTCGTAGGCCATATTGACGTCGAACGGACTGACGTTTAGCGTGGGTGTGAACATGTGGAGAATGTAGGGTTTTTCCATCGCGAGTTATTTTCGAAAAAATTAATTTATGGTCTCCGGCCCTTAAGCCGAAAGGAATGGGATGATTGTTG
>JANNMV010000480.1:0-1517 GCA_031398205.1 Pseudomonadota bacterium
TCGTCGGGCGCACGGTACAGATGTGGAATCGCCACCGTGTAACCGCCGATTTCCGCGTGGGTCAGCCGTGGCTATTACGATTCTTCGATCAAATTCGATTTTATCCCGTCAGCGAAGAACAATTGCTCGACATGCGCCAGAATTTTCTCCACGGCAAATTCAATATCAAGACTGAACAACAGACATTCAGTCTGCGCGACTACAACGGATTTCTTGCCGCCAACGAATCAGACATTGCGCGCTTCAAGGCGCAACAACAGTCCGCTTTTGACGCCGAGCGGGAACGCTGGAAAATCGCGGGGCACGCGGACTTTGCCGGCGAAGCGGCAACCGATGGCGTTGCCACGGACGAGTTTGAACTCGCGCCCGGAATGCGCGCGACGGCGAGCCCCGTTGCCGGCAGCGTGTGGAAAATGTTGGTGAAGCAGGGCGATCGCGTCAGCGCCGGAATGCCGCTGCTGATTGTCGAATCCATGAAAATGGAAATCAGTGTGACGGCGACCGCGGACGGCGTGGTTCATCGGCTGCTCTGCAACGAGGGCGCGCAGGTCGCGGCCGGCCAGAATCTAATCGTGATCGAATCTTTGGTTGCGCAATCCGCATGAACGACATCAGCTTACAGTTAGGCGAACTGCAACAGCGTTATCGCAGCGGCGCCCTCACGCCGACTCAAGTTGTCGATGTTTTACTCGTGCGCTGCGCACAATTCACCGCGCACAACATTTGGATCACCTTACTCGATCGCGAGCGCTTGCATCAGTACGCGCGCGTCGTGGAGGCGCGTGGTATGGAATCTCAGCCACTGTATGGTGTCCCGTTCGCGATCAAGGACAACATCGATCTCGCCGATGTTCCCACGACGGCGGCCTGCCCGGATTTTACCTACACGCCGACACGCTCCGCCACCGTGGTGGAACGGCTGATGGCCGCCGGCGCCATCCCGATCGGCAAAACCAATCTGGATCAGTTCGCGACCGGTTTAGTCGGCGTACGTTCGCCCTACGGGCCGTGTCGCAACGCCTTTGATCCGAGTTACATCTCGGGCGGATCCAGCGCCGGCTCCGCCGTTTCGGTCGCATTGGGACTGGCGAGTTTTTCGCTCGGCACCGATACTGCGGGGTCCGGTCGTGTGCCGGCCGCGTTTAACAATCTGGTCGGCCTCAAACCCACTTGCGGTCTGTTGTCAACGCGCGGTGTCGTGCCCGCATGCCGCACTTTGGATGCCGTGTCGATCTTCACGCTGACGGCGGACGACGCGGCGCGGGTCGCAGCCGTCGCCCGCGGTTTCGATCCGCAGGACGCGTATTCGCGCGAAGCGCCGCCCATGCCGCGGCGCAATTTCAACGCACGATTTCGTTTCGGCGCCCCGCAAGCGGAGCAACTGGAATTTTTTGGCAACGCCGATGCGCGGGCACTTTTCTCCCGCAGCGTCGAGCGCCTGCAAGCCATGGGGGGTGAGGCGGTAATCATCGATTTTGCGGATTTTCTGGAAACAGCGAGCCTCCTCTATGGCGGCC
>JANNMV010000525.1:0-4070 GCA_031398205.1 Pseudomonadota bacterium
CGCTGAGCTTGAGTTGACGCGGCGTATGGCCGGGAATTGCGACGTGTTGATGGGTGGTGAAAAGAACAATGCCATCGCCATCAAGATGTTTTGTGACCAACCCCGCGATCCATGTCATCGCGCCGGCGTCCAGCGCGGTGAACGGTTCGTCTAATATCCACAGGAGCCGCTGGCTCAAGCAAAGCCGCGCCAGCGCAACGCGGCGCCGTTGGCCTTGCGACAAGTATTTCGTAGGCAGATGTAAGCGATCCCGTAGTCCCGCATCGGTGAGCGCGCGTTTCGCGTTGGCAGCGGTGGTGGGCTCGCCGGAAAGCCGCAGCGTCAATTCTAAATTTTCGAGCGCCGTCAATTCATCTTTAATCGCCGCGGCGTGCCCGAGATAAAGCAATTCGCGAAAATAGTCTTCCGCCAGTTCATCGATCGCTTGGTTACGCCAATGAATCGAGCCACTCGCCGCTTCGCTCAAACCCGCGACGATGCGCAGCAAACTGGTTTTGCCACTGCCATTCGGCCCTTCAACTTGCAACAGCTCGCCGCGTTGCAGCGTAAGTTCAACGCCGCGAAACAATTCGCGTTCGCCGCGCCGACATTGGAGTTGGTGGAGAGATAGCAAGAGTTCGGTGAGTAACGATTGGATGTCGCCGGATTATACCGGAGGCGAATTTTCGACCCAAAAAAACCGGCCCACAAGGGGGCCGGAAACAGGGGAGGAGGTAGTGACTACAAGTTGAAACTCAGGCCGCATGTGAACGCGGCCCGCCCAACAAATTACTTAACGCTTGAAGCTGGGCGACAGCGGATTGCGGCTGTCGACATACGCGACAACGTTCAGATCGGACGTCACCATCCAGTTCGCGTCGCCGCTACGGCTGTAGGACGGGCTGAGCGGATTGCGAACATCGACATACCGCGCAGCATCGCCTGCGGCTTGAGTTTGAGCCGATTGCGCAGCCTTTCCTTGAAAGTACGAAGGGTGCAGCGGGTTATTTTCGGCTTGAGCGGTTGCGGCAAACATCGATGCGGCGGCAACGGCGGCAAGGGCGGCGGTACTAAGGGCTTTTTTAAACATGGTGTATCTCCGTAAATAAATTGAAAACAACATTAAAAATTAATGGCTAGAAAATTCGTTAAATACGTTTGAAACTGGGGTGTAACGGGTTGGCGAGGTCGCGGTAAAGCTGATCCGCGGGCAACGTCGTGGCAACCCAGTTACCGGTCTCACCCGAACGCGAAAAAGTCGGCGTCAGGGGATTGCGGTTGTCGCTGTAACGTGCGGCATCCCCGGCTACGGGCGTGGCGATCGCCACGCTGAATTTTTGGTAGGACGGCGACAGCGGATTCATCTCGGCGGCGTTGCCGAAAGTGCTCATCGCGATCAAACTCAAACCGGCAATGCTGGAAAAAATCAATTTGGTGCTCATGGTCAATCTCCTAAAAAAGCGTTACGTTAAAAAGTTACTATCAAAACTATTATTCACTCGAAGCCCCTATTCGGGACTTATTCTTTATTCGATGTTCAATCATGTGCTTGTCATATCGACCTCACTTTCACTGTTCCCTAAGTAGACTGGTCAACTATAATTAATAGACCAGTCAGTTACAAAAAAGTTCAAGAAAAATTACGTCAAAACTTAAACCAGTACGCGTTCAAACAAAATAGCGGCCATATCTTTCATCGGCAACGCAGTCTTGCTGACCTTGGCGCGGAGCATTCCGCCCTCGATGCCAACAATGATGAATTCAGCCAACAAATCCGCATCCGCATCACGCTTCAATTCTTTTGCTGCCTTCGCTTCGCGCAGACAATCGGCGATTATCCGTTTCCAACCGTCCCAAATCTCGTTCAGCTTTACCCGGAACCGATCGTTTTGCCCCGCCATTTCCTGGGTCATATTGCCGAGGAAACAACCGCGGGTGCAACCTTCCACCTCGATACTCGCCGCGACGTCCGTCAGGTAACGACGCAACCGCGCCATCGGCGTAAACGTCTTATCTTGCAAATAACTTTCGGCATGCGCCTTGGCCTGCACGGCGAATAAATCTAAGACGGCCAGACCGAACTCTTCCTTACTCGGGAAGTAATAATAAAACGAGCCTTTCGGGATTTTCGCTGATTTCAACACGGCATCAATGCCGCAGGAGTTGAATCCTTTTTCGCCAAGGATCTCGAGTCCTACTCGGATAATGTCGTCTCGTGTTGTGTTGCGCGTGTCCATGGGTTGAATATTAGACCAGTCGTCTAGTGTTTGTCAAGCACCGTTTAAAAATATTCTTTGGCACTGGAGTTTGGTGTGCAATAAACTTCATTCAACTGATTTTAAACGAATTAATTTGAAGCGTTGCCCCGTTTGGCTGAGCGAGATAGTGCACCGAATTGGAGCTTTCATCAACTGCAATCGAAATTAATAAATCAAACCCACCTTGCGGTGCCGGTGCCGCATCGACCACCATGCCGATTGCTTGGCCTTCCAATTGCGTGCCATATATAGGTTCGCCGGGCTGCGGCGTATCCGTCCCATCAACATGCGCGCCGACCATGCGCCGTTTCGATTTGCCGAGATAGTGCATGCGCGCAACGATCTCCTGCCCCGTGTAGCAACCCTTCTGAAAGCTCACCGCGTCGATCAAATCGTCATTCACCATCTGTGGCACGAATTGCTCTTGCGTCGCCGCGTAAATTTCCGGAATGCCCGCGCGAATCTGCAGCCAGCGCCATACAGGCTCACCGACCGGTTGCGCGTGCTGCGCGAGTGTTTGCCACAATGCCGCAGCGTCGCCTGCAGCAAGAATTTCAAAGCGATGGTTCGGCAACTCAACAATCGTGCCTGTTGGCGTTGAGGCAGTCTCCATCGACTGCAAAGGAATAACACCAAACACATCTTTAATCAGCGATGCCGCATTCGCACCCGCAACGCCGAAACGAACGATCGAACTCGACACGTCGGTGAGCACCACTTTCGAGCGCAACACATACATCTTCAAGCGCTTTTGCATCGGCTCCAACAACTCGCGCGGTAACTGCAAAAAATAATCGTCGCCCGATTTCCACGCGAGAAAATGCGCCAACAAACGACCTTTCGGCGAGCAGAGTCCGGCAAACCCCGCACGCTCCACGGTAATTTTTGCGACATCTTGTGTGAGTTGGCCTTGCAGAAATGCCAGCGCATCGACGCCGGAAACCTGAATCACGCCCAAATGCGATAAATCGGCGAGCACGGTTGCATCTGCTGCCGCGCTGAGTTCGTTAGAGGGATCTCCGAAGTGCTGCACCGAACCATCCGCCAGCGTAGCGCCTAACGATTCAAGCGTGAGTTGCCAAGTGTTGACCATAAGCCGCATATTAGCAAATTCGTCCGCAAAGAAATTCGCGCCCGTGAACTTGGCTCCAATCAGCGTCGCATTCAAACCATCGCGCCTACTCGCGACGGTCTTGCTGGTCGCGCACATCGCCAGCGCATTTATGATTTTGACTGTGCCGTTGCCGCTATGGAGCAAATTCATCGTACTGCCGATTATCGCCGCGTCGGCCTGGCACAATGTACGAGCTTATGCGTTACTCGCCACACCCACCGCCGTGCGCGGCCTGCGAATACTTTCAAACGGCAACCTAGAAATCGATCGCGGCAAATGGCAATCGGCAACGCTAGTCGGCGAACAATTCATCCATCCGCAACTCACCATCATCCGCTGTAAAACCGAAACCAGCCGCCGCCCCATTTCAATCGTCATCGTGCCCGACATGCTAGACGCCGAAACCTTCCGCGCGCTACGCGTGCGCCTCAAATGGCGCACATAAATTTGCAGCAGCAAAATAAACCATGCGGCAGCCAAACAAAAATGTAGGGTGCAATACTATTGCACCGAACAACTGTTTTATGTGCCACGCCACGAGCCAATAAGGACCCGCCTTCCAGCATAGGCATCGCCACAAGCCAAGCGGAGCGCGGCTTCTGGCGATGCTATCGAAGCCCTACAAGCGAGTAAGCGTCACTCGAATGATATAATTCGCCCTTGCAATTTCCTATCCGATCTCGCTCCATGACCGAAATTCTTCACCTGCGCGGCGGTGC
>JANNMV010000540.1:0-6217 GCA_031398205.1 Pseudomonadota bacterium
GCTTAACGGCGCCCTCGCCAGCAAGCCTGCCTCGGTCTTCACCTCGACCGGCTCCCAACACGGCGGCCAAGAGACCACGCTCATTTCCATGATGCTGCCGCTGTTGCATCACGGCATGCTGATCGTCGGATTGCCTTACACGGAGTCGGCGTTATCGGCCTCCACAAGCGGTGGCTCGCCCTATGGCGCGAGCCATGTCGCGGGCCAGGCCAACGAAGCGCCGATCACTGAAGACGAAAAGAAATTAACCATCGCTTTGGGCAAGCGGCTGGCGCAGGTCGCGCTGAAATTAGCGCCACGGTAACCGCGCCAGGAAGCAGTCGCCCAAGGCGACCCCGTATTGGCGCGGCTCTGGCTCTGGCCCTGGCCCTAGGCCACCCCGTTGGGCCACTCAATGCGTGACCGATTGCGCTGCGATGGGATCAAGTCTCGATAATTTTTCCAACGCCTCTGCCAGTGATTGTTTATCACCCGTGTCACGATAAGTTTGCGCGATATAAAACCATGCTTGGCTGTGGCTTGGCTCAAGTTCGATAGCTTTTTTCAGCGGGGCAATTGCGTCGCTGTAACGATTTAAGCGAAACAGGGATTTCCCCAGCGCGACCCACGGTTCTGGATTTCCGGCGTCGTCTTTGGCCCATTGACCGGCATAGAGAAACAAGCCATTCCAATCGTCGACCGCTTCGCGGGCGATAGCGCGCATGAAGGCCGGCTGATCGTCGGGCAAACGTTCCCAAAACGCTTCGGTTTTTTTCGCGCCTTCAAACTCCATCGCCCGCGCCTGCATCAATTTCTGAACCCAGCTCGCGGGAACGGCAAAGAAGAACGATCCGCCGGCCTGGGATTTGAACGTGATGACGCCCAGCAGCTTGCCGGTTTGATCAAACAATCCACCGCCGCTTTCGCCGGAATCGAACGGCGCCGAACTCTGGATGACGCGTCCGCCATCAAGGTTATGTAGGCCGCGAATCTGGCCGTCGGTGACTTCCAGGCGGCCACCGCCCGGATAGCCCGCGGCGACCACGGGCTGCCCCACAGCGATCGTCGCCGGATCGCCAAACTCGATTGGTTTACCAATGTCGCGGCTGACGATCAGGAGGCATAGGTCGTGGTCGATATCTTTGACTTGCTCTTTAACTTTCCATTTTGAATTCCACGCCACCACGTCGATGGCACGCGCCTCGCGGGTCACGTGGCAGTTGGAAATGATTTTGTCCGGCGCAACGACAATTCCCGAGCCGGTGGCTATTCGGCCTTGGTCCATCACGGCGTAAACGCGAACGATACTCGGCCAGATTTTTTGATACAGCTTGCGATCGGGCTCCGCTCGCGCCGTTAGCGCAACGAAGCAGAAGGCGAGCAACAACCAATTGGGGAACATTGCGCAACTCCATTATTACTATTTTTCAGAATCGGCCAGGTTAGCCCGAGAGACACCAACGATACTTAGTGCGGCTTAGGGCAGGACAGGTTCCATGAAGGCGAGAATTTCTGCGTCGATCGGGCATGGGTTGCCGGCGCCGCCACACTGCTCGACCGGCTCCAGCGCGCGCAGCCAATCTTTGCCAAGACTGTGTTGCGCATCGAGCGCGAGCACGTGGCGAAACGCGCTGAGGGCCTGCTCTTTTCGGCTCAGTGCGACGCAGGCTTTACCGATGGCCATCCAGGATTCCGCGTTGTCCGCTTGTTGATTGTTCCAGCGCTGCGCGACATCGAGTAGCCCGACCCAATTTTGCTGCGATTCCAAATGGGCGGCCTGCAAGAAAAACGGCTGTTTGCCTTGGCCACGCCGATAAAACGCGCCATCCAAATCGCCTGCGAATCGCGCTGAATCGGCACGCGCAAGAAGGGCATCGACCCAAACGGCCGGCATGACGAAGTGGAAATCGCCGCCGGATACGGCGCGAAAAGTGAGGATACCGACTAGATTACCCTCGTCGTCGAACAATCCACCGCCGCTGGCCCCCGGATTGAAAGACGCGTTGGTCTGAATGACTTTGGCGGCATCGTAGGCATGCAGCGCACGCACGGTTCCCCACGAAACGCTGAAATTGCCGCCGCCGGGAAAGCCCGCGGCGTGAACGGCCTGGCCGATCTGTAGGGGATTGCCGATCGCAACCGCGGCAAACGGAACGCCCGGCGCAGACAACAAGCACAAATCATGTTCCTGATCGGCGGCGATCAAGCGTGCCGGCCAGCGTTCGCCGTCGCCTAGCACTTGGATTTTTTTCGCCCAGACTAGGACATGACAATTGGTGACGAGTGTATCGGCCGCCACCAAGACGGCTGAGCCGACCTGTCGGGTACCCGAACCGCGCTCGACGCTGACTTTAAAAACAGAGGATTGGAGTTTGGCGAGTATTTCAGGAGAAGAATCGGCGTGAACGCAAATCCCAAACGCG
Organism: Pseudomonadota bacterium; assembly: GCA_031398205.1. Taxonomy (GTDB): domain Bacteria; phylum Pseudomonadota; class Gammaproteobacteria; order Burkholderiales; family JALYOK01; genus JALYOK01. Next base: position 2,403 of record JANNMV010000540.1, read on the forward strand.
GTTAAAAAACCGGCGCAGATTAAACGGAATGTCGTCGAAAATACCATAGCGTGAATCGGTTGTTCTTTTTCGCGGAGCCTCAAGTAGAAGATTGGTCTAGTTGCGCGCCCATGTCAACATGACAAGTGTATTACGAGCCCTGTTAACAGGCCGCCAAACACCGCGCCCTACTTGGCTTCTGGCACGATATGTGTGAAACGGCGCATGGCTATTGGTCTGTGGCCCGGTCAATTAATACATAAATAGCCCGAAACCATTGCAGAGCGTTATGTTTCTAAGAATATAACAATCGGATACAATGAATCTCATGAATTTCCTTCGAACCCCCTGCTTGTTCGCTGCAATCCTCGTCGTCGGCCATGGCGCACTGGCCGACGTTCTCAGGCTCGGCACCACCACCACGACGGAAGATTCCGGCTTGCTTGCATGGCTCATGCCGGCATTCGAAAAAGAATCCGGCGACAAAGTTCGCGTCACCTTGGGTGGCACGGGCCAGGTCTTGAAATTCGGACGCAATGGCGATGTCGATGTGATCCTGAGCCATAGCAAAAGCGATGAGGAAAAGTTTGTCGCCGACGGCTTCGGCGTTGCTCGGCGAAATGTGATGTACAACGATTTCGTTATCGTCGGCCCACCGACCGACCCGGCACAAATTCGCGGCCTCACCGATCCGCGTGAGGCATTCCGTCGAATTTTGCAGGGGCGCTTTACGTTTGTTTCTCGCGCCGATGAATCCGGTACGCACCGCGCTGAGCAAAGGATCTGGCGTGACGCGAAAATACAGCCGAACGGAAATGGTTACCTACGCGCCGGCGCGGGCATGCTGGAAGTGCTGCGTATCGCCCACGAACGCGATGGCTATACCCTGACGGATCGCGCCACGTTTGTTAAGCACAAAAAATCCTTGGATTTAGAATTACTTGTGACCGGCGAACCGAAAATCGCGAATCAATACGCCGTGATCGCCGTAAATCCTCAAAGAAATCCGGCGGTGAATGAAGTGGCGGCGCAGCGCTTCGTTGCGTGGATAACGTCGACCGCGGGTCAAGCCCACATTGCAGGATTTCGCATTGACGGTCAGGCACTTTTTTTCCCGAATGCTGATGTACGGCAATAAGGTCCGGAGAGCATGAACCGCGCGTGCAACGATCGCCGCCGCCCCTCTCCCTTGAGCCCCATGGGAGAGGGGAAAACCTCCCTGCTCCCACAATGACCGACGATACGATCGGGGACGCGACCGCCGCGGCGTTTGGCTTGTTGTTCAGCGGTGACTCGGAACTGTGGCAAACGATACTCATTTCGCTGCGCGTCTCGCTGATCGCGTTGCTGATCGCTACGCCGATTGCAATTTGGTCTGGGTATGTGCTCGCCACCGGGCGCTTTCGCGGTCGCCGTCCGTTGATCGTGCTGTTACAAAGCGCGTTGTCGTTTCCGACGGTGGTAGTTGGGCTGATCCTCTATTTACTGTTCACCCGGCGCGGGCCGCTCGGCGATTTCCATTTGCTGTTTACTCAAGACGCGATGATTATCGGCCAAGCGCTGATTGCTTTTCCTGTCCTTGCGGCGTTTACCTTGGCGGCGGTTCAAGGCGCTGATCCGAGAATCCGCGAAACAGCGCTCAGCCTCGGCGCCAGCCGCTGGCAAGCCGCGTTGACCTTGTTGCGCGAAGTGCGCTTCGGCGTCACGGCCAGCGTGCTCAACGGTTTCGGCCGCGTCATTTCCGAAGTGGGCTGTGCAATGATGGTGGGCGGTAACATCGTCGGCGTAACGCGTAATATTCCGACGGCCATCGCGCTGGAAACGAGCAAGGGCGAGTTCGCGCAAGGCATTGCCCTCGGCGCGGTGTTGCTCGCGCTGGCGTTGGGCGTGAACATCATTCTGTCGTTGCTGCAAGGCCGCGGCGGCGCGAAATGACTGCGCTACTTTCCTTCGAAGGTCTGGAGAAAAATATCGGCGCGCGGAACTTGTTCCGCATTCGTAATTTAGATCTCGAACGCGGCGCGAGTTATGTCTTAACCGGCGACAACGGCGCCGGCAAGACAACCTTGTTGAAAGCTCTTGCCGGCCTGGAACCGGCGCAGTTCAGCGCAATCCACTATCAAGGCCGCGCCATCGGCGCGGATTATCTCGCCAAGCTACGGCGCGACGTGGTTTATGTGCATCAGCACCCTTACCTGTTCGACACCAGTATCACGGCAAATATCGCATATGGCTTAAAGCTGCGCGGCATCGCCGCCGACGAGATCAACCGCCGCGTCGACGCCGGCATCGAATGGGCGCAACTAGGAGAATTTCGCGACACGCCGCCGCAGCGCTTATCCGGCGGCGAAAAACAGCGCGTCGCGCTGGCGCGGGCGTGGGTGTTACAGGCGCCGATGATGTTGTTCGACGAGCCGACGGCGAATTTGGATCACGCCTCGCGCGATCGCGTCATCGAACTCATCGGCCATGCCGTGGGTGAGAACAATTGTGTGGTTGTGGCCTGCCATGATCACGAAATTATCAACCTGCCGCACGTCAAACGCTTGCATTTGGATCAGGGCACGATTCGACCACAATAGAAACCGCACAAAATAAAACGGGCCCATCGCAAGGCCCGTTTTATGATGTCATTCCCGCTTTCGCGGAGACGACAATCGGTAATCTCGACTAAGCGGTTACTTTTGCAGTGTCCAACTGAGTCTTCAATTCACCGCTTTGAAACATCTCAGTCATGATGTCCGAACCGCCGATGAATTCGCCGTTCACATAAAGTTGCGGGACGGTCGGCCAACTGGAAAATTCTTTGATGCCCTGACGAATTTCCGCATCTTCCAACACATTCACCGTGAAGATGTTGTTCACGCCGCACGTGTTGAGAATACGCACCGCGTTGGCAGAAAAGCCGCACTGGGGAAAATCAGCCGTGCCTTTCATGTACAGCACAACAGAGTGGCTGGTGACTTGTTGGCGGATGAGGTCTTGAACGTTCATTGTGTGTCCTTACGATATAAAAATTACTACAGTATTTTACCCTATTTGAGTGCCGCGGTGGGCAGGCGGCAAGACGTTCTCAGCGTCGCAGCGACTCCAGCAAGGTCGAGAGCGTTCGCAGCGCTTGATCCAGCACCTCCGGCGCGGGCATGGGAATGCGCAGGTAGGATTCGCCCGTCGATGCATCACGCTGAACGAACGATTGCCCGTGGCGATTCGCCGCGCTAACACCGCCTGTTGAAGCTGTAGCGAGTTGCTGCAGCAACGCTGCTCCTTGCTGCAGTAAACCGCTCCATGGATTTTCGACCTTCGCAGCACTTGCCTCGTCGTCAGCTTCGCGACGATCTGCCAACGCATCGCCATCGACAGATCCACTGCGCGCCACGTCTTCCGTGTCGACGGGATCGACCATCGTAGACATCGTCGGTTCGGATATTGAGCCGGTCACTTCTTCAACGCCTTTCATGAAACGATTCAGACGCGTGCCACCCATGAATACATCTTTTTCGCCGCCGTCGAGGGCGCCGGCAAACAACGACTTTTTAAAACTCAACACGCCGAGCATGCCTTCTTCCATTGTCCCCTGCGAGACGAAGTTCACTACGCGCACCGGCATTTTCTGCCCGAGCCGGTGAACGCGGCCGATGCGTTGTTCGAGCACCGCCGGGTTCCACGGCAAGTCCATGTTGACCACCATCGAAGCATGCTGCAAGTTTAGTCCGACCCCGCCCGCGTCGGTGGAAAGGAACGCGCGGCAGGACGCATCGGCGCGAAAGCGGTCGACCAGCCCTTTGCGCTGCTGTCCGGGCACACCGCCATGAAACAGCACATGCTCCCAACTG
>JANNMV010000672.1:0-16780 GCA_031398205.1 Pseudomonadota bacterium
GCTGAACTGACGCGCAAACAGATCGGCACCCACGAAGCGGGTTGGTATCAGTTTCAGCCACTATGGGATCGGATTATTCGCGAACAGCCCGATTTGTTTAACTAGCGTCTTGTGGCTATGGTTGTGCAATTGTTTTCGGTACGACGCACGAATTCCCTGATGTGTCATCCCCGCGTAGGCGGGGATCCATTGGGCCGTCGTCGCCAGTCAATGAATGTTACCCGCGTAGGCTCTATGGGTTCCCGCCTTCGCGGGAACGACAAATAAAATTCGTAACGTTTCCTACAAGCCATGACTGATTTGCATTGGCAATCCGCGACGAATTTAGCCGCCGCGATTCTCCGCAAAGAAATTTCCAGCCGCGAACTGCTCGATCTTCAACTCGCTCGCATTGAGGCTCTAAACGGCAAGCTCAATGCGATCGTGACGTTTGATATTGAGCGCGCGCGGAAGCGCGCTGGAGAAATGGATGCGGCCATGGCCCGTGGCGAATTCAAAGGCCCACTGCATGGCCTGCCGATCACCATCAAAGATTCGTTCGAAACCGCGGGCCTGAAAACCACCTGCGGCGCACCGGTCTGGCGCGATCATGTGCCAACGAGCAATGCGGATGCGGTGCAGCGCCTAGTCAACGCCGGCGCGGTGATTATCGGCAAAACCAATACGCCGATTTTCGCCGGCGACGTACAAACGTTTAACGATTTATTCGGCACAACCCACAATCCCTGGGATCTCAGCCGCACGCCCGGCGGATCATCCGGTGGCGCGGCCGCCGCTGTCGCAACAGGCATGACGCCATTCGAATTGGGCAGCGACATCGGTGGCTCGATCCGCACCCCGGCGCATTTTTGCGGTATTTATGGGCACAAAGCGAGTTACGGATTGATATCCCTGCGCGGTCATGTTCCCGGTCCGCCAGGTACGCTCGCCGCCAGTGATCTGTCGGTCGCCGGGCCCTTGGCCCGTAGCGCCGACGACCTCGGTATGCTGCTCGATATTCTCGCAGCGCCCAATGAGCAGGAGGGTGTGGCGTGGCAACTAAAATTGCCGCCGTCCCGGCATGAAAAATTGCAGGATTTTCGCGTCGCGTTATGGCTCGATGAGCCCAACTATCCGATCGATGGCAGCGTGCGTTCCGCGCTAGAATCTACCGCTAACGCACTGCGCAAAGCCGGTGTGCATGTGGACGACAAGCCGACATTGCCGATCAACCTGGCCGATGCCTTTCAAACCTACTTGCGGCTGCTGTGGCCGTTGCTGTTCGCCGGAACATCCGATGCCGTGTTCGAACAACATGTCGCGTGGGCCGCGAATTTCGCTGCGGACGACCCCAGTTTCAAGGCGCGCTTTAACCGCCAAGCGACGGCGCGGCATCGCGATTGGTTACGCGCGAACGAGGCACGCGCCCGTTATCGCGCGGCGATGACGGCGTTCTTTAAACACTACGATGTGCTGCTCATGCCGGTCACGTCAACGCCTGCGTTTCCTCACGACCACAGCCCCAACATGATGGAGCGCGTGATCCGCGTGAACGGTCAGCCGCAGCCTTATTTTGATAACTTTTTTTGGATCAGCCTCGCGACCTTGTGTCATTTGCCCGCGACCGTTGTTCCGGTTGGGCAAGCGCAAAATCTGCCGGTAGGTTTGCAGATTGTTGGGCCATATTTAGAGGATCGGACGACCATCAAGTTCGCCGCTCTGATTGAGCAACTCATTGGTGGATTTAAACCACCCCCGCTGATGAATTGAAGTCATTGGCCAAGTAATTTCGGATAAATCGTGGCGTCGCCGGTCGCGCACACCACATCGATAGGCATGTTCGGCGCGATTGCTCAGCCGACGATCTGATGGTGTAAGGAATTTTATGTGGCTTTAAAATTACCGCCACCAGGCAAACGTCTGCCAGACTTGAAGAGGCGCGGGATTCCGACATTTCGTGGAACCCCGCGCGGATGCTGGAGCGGGAAACGAGGCTCGAACTCGCGACCCCAACCTTGGCAAGGTTGTGCTCTACCACTGAGCTATTCCCGCATTGAACAGACTGCAATTGTAGCGTTAACAACGGTTTACTGTCAAACGCCGCGATCGACTTTAGCCTTATGCGGCAGCGCCATACGCAGATAATAAATCATCGACCACAGCGTCAATACCGCCGCAGCCCAAATCAAAAAGGTTCCAATCCACTGGGCGTCCCAATTTAAGCCAAGCCCCATGCGATCGTGATATAACAAGAACGGAATCGCCGTCATCTGCGTTGCCGTCTTGATTTTTCCGACCATGGAAACGGCCACGCTTTTGCTACGGCCTACGCTGGCCATCCATTCGCGCAACGCAGAGATGGTGATTTCGCGGCCAATGATAATCAACGCCACGATTGCTGACACGCGATTTAACTCGACTAAGACGATTAATGCAGCAGCGACCATAAGCTTATCGGCAACGGGGTCGAGAAACGCGCCGAAGGCCGAGGTTTGATTCCAGCGCCGCGCCAGATAACCATCGAGCCAGTCGGTCAATGCCGCGAAAATAAACATCCACATCGCAATGGCGTTGGCCTGATGTTGCGTCAGCCAATGGCTCGGTAGGTATAACACCGCAACAAAAAGCGGAATCAGCAGAATGCGAAACCAGGTGAGAAGATTGGGTAAATTTAGCGGCATAGGGCGTTCAATCAATGCAGTTCGCGATAAATTTTTTCTGCCAACGATCGGCTGATACCTTCGATTAACGCCAGATCGTCAATGCTCGCCGACGTAACGCCTTTGATGCCGCCGAATTGCGCGAGCAATTTTTGTCTGCGTTTTGCGCCAATCCCGGTGATGTCCTCAAGCCGAGACTGGACGCGGGCCTTGGCGCGGCGGCCGCGATGGCCGGTGATGGCGAAGCGATGCGCCTCGTCGCGGATTTGTTGAATCAAATGCAAAGCCGGATGATCGTGGCCTAACGCCAAGGGCGCACGGCCATCCGGGAAAATAAGTTGCTCGAGCCCGGCTTTACGCTCTTCACCTTTCGCTACGCCCACCATGTTGACATCGGTCATTCCGAGTTCATTAAACACCTCGCGTGCGGTGCTGATTTGTCCCTTGCCTCCATCGATTAAAATCAAATCCGGCAGCGCACCCTGGCCTTCGGCAATTTTGCGATAGCGGCGTTGCAACACATCGCGCATCGCGGCGTAATCATCGCCCGGCGTGATCCCTGTAATGTTAAAGCGACGATACTCGCTCGACTGCATCTTGCCGTGATCAAATACGACACAGGACGCCACCGTCGCCTCGCCCATGGTGTGGCTGATGTCGAAGCATTCGATGCGCTGCAACGTCGGCAAGTCGAGCGCCACCTGCAACGCGGCGATCCGCGTTTCTTGCGCCGCTTCGTTGGCTAGTTTCTGCGCCAGTGCAAGCTTCGCATTTGATACGGCCATAGTCAGCCAATTGCGCCGCTCACCGGTGGGGCGAGTGAGAATTTGCACGGCGTGATTGCACTGCTCGGCTAACAAAGCAGAAAGGTTCTCGCTGTCCAAATCTTGATTCACAATAATCAGTGGCGGCACCATTCGCTCGGCGTAGTGCTGTCCAATAAATGCCTCAAGCACGGCAGCGTTGTCGGCATCGTTTGCGTTCTGCGGAAAAAACGTTTTGTCTCCTAAATGGCGACCGGCGCGGATCATGGCAAGGTTAACACACACCTGGCCGGCTTCGGCATGACAAGCGATGATGTCGGCGTCGCGCGCGCTGTTGTCATTGGCGACGAATTGCTTGGTTAGCACCCGTTGCAATGTGCTGATTTGGTCGCGAAACACGGCGGCTGCTTCGAATTCCAAACCGTCCGCCGCCGCCGACATGCGCGCCGACAGATTGTCGATGATCTCGCTTTCTTTGCCTTGCAAAAACAAAATCGCATTCTCGATGTCGCGCTGGTAATCATCGCTGTTAATCACGCCGACGCAGGGCGCGGAGCAGCGCTTGATTTGATGCAGGAGGCAGGGCCGCGAACGGTTGCTGAACACCGAGTCTTCACACGAACGCAAACGAAAAACCTTTTGCAAAATCTGTATTGTCTCGCGCACCGCCCAGGCATTGGGAAACGGTCCGAAATACTGATTGCGCTGATCGAACACGCCCCGATAAAAGCGAATCTGCGGGAAGGCGTGGCCGGTAAACAGGATGTATGGATAACTCTTGTCGTCGCGAAATAGAATGTTGTAACGCGGGCTCAGCGACTTAATCAGATTGCTTTCCAGCAACAGCGCTTCGGCTTCCGAGCGCGTGACCGTTGTCTCGATCAGCGCGATCTGCTGCACCATCACTTGAATGCGTGGCCCGTGATCGCTTTTCTGAAAATACGACGACACGCGCTTTTTCAGATCGCGCGCTTTGCCGACGTAAAGCACCTCGCGGGCAGCGTTTAACATGCGATACGCGCCGGGCAGATTGGGAAGCGTCGCTAGGAATGGCTTGTGATCAAACGCCGGATCGGCGGAATCGGTCATCGGCGATTCTCTAACGCGGCTCGAATCTGATCGAACACCCCATGGAACATCGCCACGGTCAAACGTTTCGTTTGCGTGTTGTAACGGCTGCAATGGTAGCTATCGAACACAATCAGGTCGCGCGGCATGTCGTGTCGCGCGCCATGGCCGAATCGGGCCGCGCTCGCCTTGACCGCTAACGCCATCAGCACCGCGTCATGGGCAACGCGGCCGAGCGCGAGCACGACAGTCGACGGCGCCTGCGATAGCAACTCCGCGCGCAAATAGCCGTTGCAGGTTTTTATTTCCGCCGGCGTCGGCTTGTTCTGCGGCGGCAGACATTTCACCGCGTTGGTAATGCGGCAGTCGATGAGTTGCAGGCCATCCTCGGCGCTGACGGAAACGGCGCCGGTCGCGTAGCCATATTGGTGTAGCGTGGTGTACAGCAACGCGCCGGCATAGTCGCCGGTAAAAGGTCGACCGGTGCGGTTCGCGCCGTGCATGCCCGGCGCGAGGCCGACAATCAATAGCCGCGGCGTCGCCACACCGAATTGCGGCACCGGTTTGCACCAATAAATTGGATTTTTTTCGCGCACCGTATCGAGAAAATCGGCCAGCCGCAAGCAGCGCCGACAGGCCACATCAAAGCGGGCGTCGGCCTGGGTTTGCGCAGGGGGATGGTGTAGAATCGGGATGGTTTTCAAAGCGTTGACAATATTATCACGATGATACGCGCGATTGCATCGCTACGACCGATTGTGCACCGAGAAAATAAGAAAGCGAAATAATGAATCGAGATGACGCGCTCCTGCAAGACTGGCGCACCCGCGCCCTTGCGCTGGAAACGGAAGTCAAAAAAGCGGTGATCGGCCAAGATCACGTGATTCACCACATCAACATCGCGGTATTCGCGCGCGGCCACGTGTTGCTCGAAGGCGATGTCGGCGTCGGCAAAACGACCGTGTTGCGTGCCTTTGCCCGGGCCATCGGCGGCGCCTTCGAGCGCGTCGAAGGCACGGTCGATCTGATGCCGAATGATTTGATTTACTACACCTACATCAACGAAGACGGTAAACCGCGCGTTGATCCCGGCCCGGTGTTGAAACACGGCGACGCGTTATCGATTTTCTTTTTCAACGAGATCAATCGCGCGCGGCCGCAGGTGCATTCGCTGTTGTTGCGCGTCATGGCCGAGCGCAGCGCCAACGCCTTTAATCGTGAGTATCGCTTCCCCCACATGATCGTGTTCGCCGATCGCAATCGCGTCGAGAAAGACGAAACATTCGAGATTTCTGCCGCGGCGCGCGATCGCTTTTCCATGGAGTTGTTGATCGAAACGCCGACCGATATCGCCACGCAAAAAGCCTTGATGTTCGACACCGCGTTTCACGATGTCGATCGTCTGATCGAGCGTGTCTCGCCAAGCATGATTCCATTCACCGAATTAAATGACATCGGCGCCACCATTCAGGACAGTATCAAGGCCAGCGAGACCTTGCAAAGATATGCGATGGACTTGTGGCAGGCCACCCGGACACCGACCGACTTCGGCGTCAACATCAGTGGCGTGAATATGAAAGAGTTGATCCTAGCCGGCGCCAGTCCGCGCGGCATGGGCATGCTGATGCGCGCGGCGCGGGTGAAGGCCTGGCTGGAAAACCGCGAATTCTTGACGCCGGAAGACTTGCAAGCCGTGTATCACGAAACCATGGCGCATCGCGTCTTTTTCAGCCCCATCTATGAAATGCGCCGCGGGGAAGTATCGCGCGCATTGATGGAGCAGATATTGCAGAAGATCTCCGCGCCGTAACCTCGGCCATGCCAGGATCCGCATGGCCCTAACCAGCCCCTGGATACTGGCTTGCAGCCATGCATGCTCTGAACGCGGCGCTGCTATTGCCGTGTGGCAAGGCTGACTTGCGAAATTCTCCATGACGCTGTGGCTGGCGCGCGTCCTTAAAACCGAACAGCACGAACTCCCCGCCCTGCTCTGGGCATTTTTCTATTTCTTTTGTTTACTCTGTGGCTATTACATTTTGCGTCCGGTGCGCGACGAAATGGGCATCCAGGGTGGCGTCGATAAATTGCAATGGCTGTTCAGCGCAACCTTCGTCGGCATGCTCGTCGCCGTACCGTTTTTTGGCTTCTTGGCGGCGCGTTTTCCACGTCAACGCCTCATCCCTTTGGTTTACTATTTCTTCGCTGCAAACCTACTACTGTTTTTCGTTCTAATCCAAAACGGCGTCGACAAAGTGATCCTCGCGCGCACGTTTTTCGTTTGGGTCAGCGTGTTCAATCTGTTCGTTATCTCCCTATTTTGGAGTTTCATGGCGGATATTTTTTCTAACGCGCAAGCGCGACGATTATTCGGCGTCATCGCCGCGGGTGGCAGTAGCGGCGCCATCGCCGGACCGTTGCTGACTGCGTTGTTAGTCGGCCACATCAGCGTCCATCATTTATTATTGTTGTCGATTGGATTGCTGTTGCTCAGCACGCTTGCCGTCGCCAAGCTCAACACCTGGGCGCGAATTCACGGTAGCGGCAAGAGCGAAGCACGGCCGATCGGCGGCAGCATTTGGGCGGGCATCAAACTCACCCTCAGTTCGCCTTACTTGATCGGCATGTCAATTTATTTGTTGTTCCTCACCTTGCTTGCGACGCTGATTTATTTCGAACAAATGCGCCTCGTCGCCGATCAACTGAAAGACTCCGCCGCCCGCACCCGGCTATTCGCGCAAATCGATTTAGTCGTGAATGTGCTCACATTATTGGTGGAAATTTTCCTCACCAATCGGCTGATCGGTCGCTTCGGCGTGGCGCTACTATTGATGGTGCTGCCGCTGCTCAACGTGGTTGGGTTTGGCGCGCTGATTGTCGCGCCGACCCTGGTCGTCATCGTCGTGTTTCAGGCGCTGCGCCGCGTGGTCGAATATGCGCTCGCCCGCCCGGTGCGCGAAATTTTATTCACCGTGGTTTCGCGCGAAGAAAAATACAAAGCGAAAAACTTTATCGATACGGTCATTTATCGCGGTGGCGATGCCATGAGCGGCTGGCTGTCGAGCTTTCTCAAAGGCGCGGGTGTGGGTCTGGCGAGCGTTGCAACGCTCGCCATTCCATTGGCGCTTGGCGCGGCGCTGGTCGGTTGGTACCTTGGCAAGAAACAAGAAAAACTAAAAAACGCCGCGGACTTTACTCCCGCGCAAGCCAACTGACACTCGCCGCGCCGCTTTGCTTCACCGACAACACGCTCCACAACCATTCGAGCATCGCTCTAGCGTCGTCTTCAAAATGCCACGGCGGATTAACCACTACCATGCCGCAACCGCGCATAGTCAACGTCCAGTCATCGTCCTCTAACGCAAAATCGAGTTTGAGAATCTTGCGAATGCCCGTCGCGACGATGGCGCGATCGAACGCAGCCATGGCGCTGGGTTCCATCAGCGGATACCAAATCGCGTAACACCCGGTCGCCCAGCGCTTATGGGCGATGCTCAAGGCCTCGGCGATGCGCGAAAATTCTTTCGCGCGATCGAACGATGAATCGATCAACACCAGCCCGCGCCGCTCCGGCGGCGGCAGAAACGCCTTCAATCCCTGATAGGCGTCCATGCAGTGCACTTGAACGTGCCGATCGGTGGCGAAGAGTTGGGTCAGCGCCGCGCAGTCATCCTTATTCAGTTCCGTCAACACCATGCGATCGCTGGGCCGCAGCCATTTACGCGCAATGCGCGGCGAACCGGGATAGAAACGCAACTCACCAGCGGGATTGTCCGCGCGAATAAGCTTCACATAGTCCGCCAACGAAGCGGGAATATCCTTGCGCTTCAATAGTAGAGAAATGCCATGTTCGTACTCGCGATTTTTCAGCGCCCACGGATGCGTCAAATCGTAGCGCCCAATTCCGGCGTGGGTATCGAGATAGAAATAGGGTTTGTCTTTCTTGCGCAGCGACAGCATGAGCCCGCTAAGCAACGCATGTTTGAACACATCGGCGTAACCGCCGGCGTGGAATAGGTGTCGGTAGGCGAGCATTACAACTTGTTATATTTCGTGGCGATGCCTTTAGATTTTTCGACCGGATACTTTTCCGCATTCAGCAGCATTTTTCTCTCTGCCGCCGCGATCGGATCGATATCCAATTTATCAGCAAGGCGAAGCAGGAATAACAATACATCGGCAATTTCCAGCGCAACCTCGGATTTAGTTTCCGCTGAGAGGTTCGCCGCCTGCTGCGGCGACAACCACTGAAAATGCTCGACCAGTTCGCCGGCTTCGGCCACCAGCGCCATCGCCAAATTTTTGGGATTGTGAAATTGATCCCAGTCACGCTCGTTCGCGAATTGCGCGAGCTGGGAACGGAGTTTATCGATGCGATCAACCATGGGCGAAAGTATAACGTAATGCTCACGCCGGATCGACTCACCGCCTTGCCACACGCCGCTCCCTGCTTGCCTCCTGGCGCGGCATGGTCTGGGAGCCAATATCCACGGGCATCTTCATGGCAACGGTGATTGCAGCGGCTCCGTGTGTGTAGCTGGCCAAAGAATTTCGAGGATCCGCGGATCACCGCTGACCATTTCATTTTTTACTACGCCCGATAAGTCCGAAAAGGCCTCGTTCCAGGATTGGTTCACCGCGATATACAGTTCAACCTTAATTCCTCAGTTAGCGCGAAGCAATCGAGCCACGAATGTGGCAGAGTAAGGGATTGAGTGAAATGGGGAGGGTCACCCAATGGGTGAAGGCAAAAGGCGGAAACTGGCGCAAGCCGTAGCGGGTGTCACGGGTGTGACAGAGGCGATGGTGTTGGACACGATGGGCGGCAAACTTCACGTCAAGTTTGACCATTCTGGTAGCGCCACGATGCTCGGGCAGCTTCCCTTCTTCATTGAGTTTCTGCAAACCAGCGGTCTGTATGAGCGCTGGATCAAGTCAGCGCCGCTGAGCTACAGCAGCCCCAATGCGCCTCGGGTGGAAGACGTGCTCGGTACGCTGTTTCTGGCCGCACTGTCCGGGATGCGCCGCTACAGCCACATCAACGGCCTACGCGCTGACGGTGTAGCGCCGGGATTTTTAGGCATGAACAAAATTGTCAGCGACGACTCGCTTTCGCGTGCCCTTGGTGCGATGGACGAAGCGCGTGCCGAGGCCTGGCTCTCCAGCCAATTCGATCACGTCCTGGCACCGCTGCTGGGCACGCCGTGGATACTCGACATCGACACCACCATCAAGCCGCTCTACGGCAAACAAGAAGGTGCCACGCTCGGATACAACCCCCACAAGCCCGGTCGCCCCTCGCACGCCTATCACAGCTACCTGATGAGCGAGTTGCGTCTGGTGCTGGATGTGGCGGTCTCGCCGGGCAACCAGATGAGCGCCAAACACGCCCTGCCGGGTCTCGAATCCGTCCTCGACCGAATCCCCGCGCGTGACCGTCCAAGGCTGGTGCGTGGCGACGCAGGCTTTGGGAATGAGGCTACCCTCGTGGTGTGCGAGTCGCGTGAAGTCGACTACCTGTTTCGGCTCCGCCAGAGTAGCAACGTCAAAAAGCTCATCGCGCGGCTGCATTTCAAAGACGGCTGGTCACCCGCCGACTGTGGCTATGAAGCCTACGAGTCAACGCTCAGACTCGCCGGCTGGACCCAGGAGCGGCGCGTCGTGGTGCTGCGCCGACGCATCGGTGGCAAAGACGGCGTGATCGCCATCGCCAGTGAGGCTGCTCAACAACTGAGCTTCCTCGATGAAGCGGACAACCCGATCAAACTCTATGAGCACGTGGTGCTCGTCACCAGCCTCGGGCGCGAAGGCTATGAGTTGCGCACGATTGCGCAACTCTACCGGGATCGGGGGGACTGCGAGAACGGCTTTGACGAGATCAAGAACCAGTGGGGATGGACGGGCTTTACCAGTCAGGAGATCAAACGCTCGACGCTCATGGCGCGCCATATCGCGCTGATCTACAACTGGTGGAGCCTGTTTGTACGCGCCGCACATCCCAAGGCGCGACGCGAAGCGATCACCTCACGCCCGCTGCTGCTCAACGCCGTCGGCAGAAAGACCGAGCATGCGGGACAGACGAGTCTGATCATTACCTCACTGCACGTAGCCAAGGATGCGGCCATCGCGATGCTTACCAGCGTGCATGCGCTTCTCAGTCGTATCAAGGAAACTACGTCGCAGTTGACGCAAGCCGAGCGATGGCGAGCCATCGTCAAGTACATCATCGAGCAAATCATGGCGTGCAAACCGCAAAATCCAGTCATCTGTCTGCCGACGGCTAGCCGGTAAATGAGGAATTTAGGTTCAACATTCTCCACCCTCCGATTGGTCGCCGTTTGAGGTGAAGACACGATTCGCGCTTTTAAGTACGCTAGGATCGCCGAGCCGGGCGATTTCGCGCTTTGATCAAGGCTTGAGCTCCGCGAAAACGGTCGATTGGGTCATAGGTTGCTCTCCGGCCGGTATGACCCAAAGCTGCCCGTCGCTCCCCGAGGAAAGCGGACATTCCCGGCGGTAGTACTCAGCTGTGCTCCGCAGAAATTCACAGCAGCAATCGCTCATTCCTCTCTGCACGCGGTACGGCGGATTGGCGAATGATCGATTGCAGCGTTCCGATCTTGAGTTCTCCATGATCTGGAACGGGCACCGCGATCGTCGTATCCTTCAGGAGGTGAAGACACGATTCGCATGGCCCGATCCGTGGTCTCGGCTTCCAATAGATGATCGATCAACCATCTCGATGAGGCCGTTGCGCTCGTGCCGTGAGCCATCAAATCGCTCCAAGCGCTCGCCATGCCGTGAAGCCGTAGTGCTTTGAGTTCAACGCTGACATCATGCATGGTTGAATTCCTTCGCATCAACGGGCATATCAGCGCCGAGATGATCGCTGCTACGTAGACTGTCGTAGCGAGTGGTGTTGGCCACCGGCGCCTGCTTCAGTTGCAAGCTCGTCTCCACACACGCAGGTGGTGTGCCGGCATCGAGTCGCGCCAACACATTGAGCACGTGTTCGGCACTGAGTGCACCGGATTCGATCATTTATTGGCTTCGACGGACGCTTACCTTTAACCCGCTAGCTACATTGCTGTTACTGCGAACGTCTGTCCCCATTTGTTCCTTAACAAACCTCAAAACCTGTCCTAACAAACGAGACCACCTCTTTTGAAATGGCTGTTTCTGGATGAGGCGAAGCGAGCAGCCCATTGCCGAGACACCGCATAAGCGCGCTTGCGCACGAGGGCCGCGGCGTCGCTCCGGCAAGACGAAGGACTGGGCTGCTGCCTCGCATTTGGGACAGCCGGACCAGTTACCCGAGATCTACTGGTCCTGAATGAGCTCCGATTGATCGCCAGCGATGTCTGCCCCGAAGGCGTCACGACAGTCCAGCGTGATGGTGTACCCCTCAAGTCCTAAGACGGTGCTGCTGCTCACATTCACCAGGTAAAGTCCGGCCCCGCTGGCCCGTATGGCGTCCGGCGAACCCGCACCCCCGTCCACAGCGCTCCGCGTGGTTGCGCTTCCATGCGGATTGATCACCTGTACGCTGATCACGTTCCCGGCGAGGATGCCGTCATTCACACGAGCCCGCGCGCTAGCGGTCCCGATTGGACAGCTTAGTACCCACACATCCGTGCCGTTGACACCCACAGTTTCCCCGAAGGGACCATCGGCGTGGGCGGAGAACGCCGAACCCAAACCGGCGACGAGCAAAGCTACAAGATTGCGTTTCATGGCAAATTCCTTATAAGAGTTGAACAGCGGCGGAAAGCTATCCCGCCGGTCATGGAACGTTGGACGATGTTCGCGGTTCCATGCGGGTGATTTCCCCGCAAACACTAAAAGGTTCAACACAGAGCGCGGCAGGGCGCAACAAATTGCCCGGCACGTCAAGGGCGCATCGCACATGGCGGAGGGCTACACGCGCGCCGTGGCAGGCACGTCCTGTCCAAGTATTCGGCTCGTCGCAGCGTCAAGGTTCGTCGAGTCTGGCCTTCCACGCGATTGGATCACGTCGCCCATGAAAACACCCGATCACTCTTATCGTCTTGCCGTCGTGGAGGTAGAAGCTCCCATATGGAAAACGGGTGACTGCCGCTCTTCTCAACTCCCGATGCACGCGAGGAAACTGTTCTGGTTTGTTCGCGATACGCCGCAGGATTTTATCGAGAGATTCTACGAAGATACTTCCCAGACCGTCGCGTTGCGAGTCATACCACTTTCTTGCCTGTTTGATATCGTTGGCGGCCGCAGAGCGGACGAAAAGTAGGCGGCTCAACGCCCCTTCCCGAGCAGCTGCGTCTTAAGCTCCTGCCAGGACAATTCCTCATCTGGGTTGGTTTTCATGTCTTCCAACCTACGGTCCAGCTCGGCGCGTTGCGCGTTGCTTAATTGCAAACTCTCCTGGTCCCAGCTTGCCCAAAGTTGGTCGATAAGGTCGGCCTTCTGCTCGGGACTGAGCCGAGCCATCTCATCCGCGCTAAGTACTTGCATCGTTCATTCTCCTCACGGTGTTCCAAAAGCTGGGATCAACTCGACTCGGTCGTCTTCGCTGAGAACACCGTGGTCGACGTGGAATACTTAGGGGTGCGTCCATACTTACGCTGCCTCGCGGTGGTAGTAGTTGAGCATGCCGCCCAAGCGCCGCTAAGCCCCGGCGCTCGGCGTCGGTGAAATGAAGCTTTCTATCGCCGAGCTTCTCCTTGAGCAGCCGGTTCTCTTCCTTCAGATAGTCGATCACCTCTTGCTGCTGGCGGTTGAGCCAGAGGGCAAAGGCGGCGATCATGTACTCAAGCGGGAAAAGCAGGTTGACATGCGAATTAGTATACCGATCTGGCAGCCTGAGAGCATCAACAATGGTCGGCCGGGTTTTTGGATAGGACGCCATCTGACAGCTTTACGGCATCGACGACGGTCGGTCGGGTTTTTGGACACGACGGCATGGACAGCGCAGGTCGCACAATACTCACGGCGAACCTTGCGTCAGCAGATCAACGATCGCCTCGGCGATGGGTTGATCGGTGGCATCCTCGTAAAACGTAAATCCAGGTGATGGGTTCACCTCGAAGCAGAACCATTGATCATCCCCTGTGACGCGCAGATCGATGCCGGAGAGCAGCAAGCCCATGCTGCGGTTGAGCGCGACCAAGCGTTCGCCGAGTTGCTTTGGAATATCGGTGGTGGTGATAGAGATATCTGCGCCCTGGCGCGCGACGTAACGATAGTCGTCGGCGCTCGAATCGATCGCCGTGGCGAACCAGCGTTCGCCCACTACATGCACGCGCATGTCGGTGCCGTCGATGTGCTGCTGAAACTGTACCGGCCCTGACGCAACGGCGTCCAGGCGGTCGGCATCGGTGGTCGCAAGCGTTGAAACGATGCTGCGGATGCCACTTATGGATTTGTAGACAACGCGTCGGTGTTCTGCGAGAAAGGCGCGTGCTGCATCGGGACTGGTGGTCACGAGTGTGTCGGGGACACGGAAGCCAGCCCAAATTCTCTGGGAAATTCACCGGAACAATATTTAGTTGTGGGAATCTTGATATCGGCAATCCTTGCACAGGGAAGTCAGGGGAATCTCCTTCTGGGGGAATCGATCCGACCAGTGTGCATATCACTGTCGAAAATGCGTTACCGCACGACGATAATCGTTACTATGTTTATAAGGCTAAAATTCCAGAAGGGACTGCGCTTAAAAGCATCACGTATATCGAGGAAGATTAGCCGGGTAGGGTGGGCACGTCTTTATCATGCCCACCGTTTTTTGCAAAGCTGGGCGTGCCTAACACAACGCTCAACCGGAGCGCGGCCATTTGGTTCTTTATTTATATTTACGCTTCCTGGGCCGCGCCCGGTTAGCTCTACGTTGAACGGCGGGTTTTCGGTAGGGTCCAGAGGATCATTTCAATGGCCGCAATTGGCCGTTTTCGCTGGGCTAAAGCCTTAATCAAAACGAGAAATCGCCCAGTTCGGTGGCCCCAAGCCTGCCTAAAAGCTCGAATCATGTCTTCACCTCCATTTCGACGTAAACGATATCCGAGGTGACATATTGGCGCACCCGCCGCATATCATTTGCGTTCTACGCCTTGAAAAACTGTTCTGTCAGATTGCTCACCGTGGCCTTGCTCCCTTTATTGTTCGAATTTGAAGACGGTTGCGTGGCATAAGCTTGGAGTACCTGGCGTTGTCCTACCAATGAAACTGCCGTACTCGCAAAAACCCATTCAAACGCACTGCTTGCCCGCCGACCAAGACGTACTCGACGCCTTCCTGCTGAAAACGTTGCAGCAAGTCTAGTACCGGGGATCTGGGTTCGTCATTCGTCTGGATTACGCGACATCGCGCCATTGATGCGTCGAGCCATTTCTACCATGCGCGCTTCGTCTCGGCGCTGGAACTTGGCATGCGAGCCACGGGTCACGCCCGGTAATACTGTTGGCATTGCGGCACGCAACATCGCATCCAACTTGCGTCCGCGTCGCAGCAGGCACTTGAATTGGCTTGCCGGTTAGGGGGAGTAAGGGTCCTTTCGGGGATTGCAGCGGCCCTCTATGTGTACCTCGCCAAAGAATTTCGAGGATCCGCGGATCACCGCTGACCATTTCATTTTTTACTACGCCCGATAAGTCCGAAAAGGCCTCGTTTTAGGATTGGTTCACCGCGATAGACGGTTCAACATTCTCCACCCTCCGATTGGCCGCCGTTTGAGGTGAAGACACGATTCGCGCTTTGATCAAGGCTTGAGCGCTGCGAAAATGGTCGATTGGGTCATAGGTTGCTCTCAGGCCGGTATCTTTTAGCTTTGTTCGACGCCTGCACTACCGCGCGGGCGTAAAAAATTTCGATGTTGCCCGTTGGGCAGGCGTTGGACAAGGCTAAACGATTGCAGTCACTGATTCACCTAAGATTAAGCTGGCAAAGTCACGCAACGCCAACGTAAAGGTGCGTCGTCAATTGCCGGACACCGACCGTGCCATCGTGATGTACGACTGAACCGCCAATCTGAAACCAAAAAGAAACCTGATCCCTAGTACGATTTCATTACAGACGTGAACAGTATTTGGACGTCAGACTATTGCCCAAAAGATGCGCGAAGACTTGCTTCCCACTGAAGACAAGGGCCCAGCATGAGTTTAGAATACATTGAGTTGACAATTTGCTCTCGGGGAGAAGGCCATGGCGGGCTTACGCAAAACGCAAATTACCGCTTCCGAGCGGTCAACAAAACCGGGTCGATCCCTTTCTGGGCGTGCGGTTAGTGATCTCTCAAAACTTTCTCGCCCCAGACTCTACGATGTGCTCAGCCGGGAGCGACTGTTCCAGCGCCTTGATGAGTTGCGCCAGCATCCAGTCGTCTGGATCGCCGGACCGCCTGGTGCGGGTAAAACGACGTTAGTTGCAAGTTATCTGGAGGCCCGCAAACATCACGGTATTTGGTATCAGCTCGACGCTGGCGACTCGGACGTATCGACTTTCTTCTTCTATTTAAGCGAAGCGGCCAAGGCATTGTCGCCACGCAAGTCAGCCCTGCCCTTGCTCACACCGGAATATTTGTTTGAATTACCTGGTTTCGCGCGACGCTATTTTCGTGAGCTGTTCGCACGCCTGCCGCAACGCGCCACCCTAGTATTGGATAACTTCCAAGAGATTGCCAACGATTCGCTGTTTCATCAGGCCATAGTGGCGGCATTCTCTGAGGTTCCTGCGGGGCGCAATCTCGTGATTATCTGCCGCACGGAACCAAGCGCCGACTACACACGCGGTATTGCGAGCGGCGCGTTAGCGCAACTTAGATCGGCCGAGCTAAGGCTGTCGCTTGAAGAAACACGAGCGATCTCTGATGCACGCCACGCGCTAACGGATAGCGTTGTGCGTGACTTGCACGATTCTTCCGATGGTTGGGCCGCTGGGCTGATATTGATGCTGGAGCGCGCCGACGTCGAGGCGCCGGAAGACAAGCAGATCGGCCTTGCTTCGCGCGAGGCCGTATTCGATTACTTTGCTTCGATTTTCTTCAACCAGGTCTCACGCGCCGCGCAACGAACCATGATGTTAGCGGCCATTGTGCCGACGCTTACCGCTGCTGCGGCGTTAGAAATTACCGGCGACGAAAACGCCGCTCAATTGCTGGAAGACCTGTATCGCCGCCAGTTGTTTGTGCAACGGGTGCACGGCGCCGCGCCGGCCTATCGATTCCATTCATTGTTTCGAGCGTTCCTTCAAACGAAAGCACAAGAATTGTTGCCTCTGGCCGAGATCGATAGCGCAAGGTTGCGTGCGGCAAAGGCGATGGAAGCGGCTGGAGACATTGAA
>JANNMV010000026.1:0-1533 GCA_031398205.1 Pseudomonadota bacterium
CTCGATTGGTTCAAGTCAACCCTAGTGAAAGAAAAAATGATTAATCCCGAAGATATGGACTTGATCAAAGTGATCGATCAGCCGCAAGCGGTCGCCGAGGCAATTTTCCAACATTATGAAACGCGTGGGTTTACGCCGTCGGCGGCGGAGCGCGAGAAGATGTTGAGTTTGTGATGACCAATGAAGGTGGGGCGTATTGAATTACCGCTTGCTCCCTCACCCTAACCCTCTCCCTGGGAGGGAGAGGGGATACAACACTCACCCTCTCCCCGCTTTGCGGGGAGAGGGCGGGGGTGAGGGGGCAGCGCTACCTCATTCCAACGCCGCCACCCAAACCAGAACACCAACGTAGAAAATGGCCGTCTTCACCCGAATCCTACGCGACGAACTGCAAGCCTGGTTAAGCGATTATTCGGTCGGCACACTGATCGATTTTCGCGGTATCGAATCGGGGATCGAGAACACCAACTATTTCGTCACTAGCTCCGAAGGCGAGTTCGTTCTCACGCTGTTTGAAGTACTCAAGCCGCAGGAGTTGCCGTTCTATCTGAATTTCATGGCGCATCTTGCGAACCACGGCATCCTGTGCCCGCGACCGGTCGCGAATTTGCAGAATCAATATCTTGGCGAGTTGAAGAGTAAACCGGCGAGTTTAGTGAGCAGACTTGAAGGC
Source organism: Pseudomonadota bacterium (assembly GCA_031398205.1). GTDB lineage: Bacteria > Pseudomonadota > Gammaproteobacteria > Burkholderiales > JALYOK01 > JALYOK01. The sequence continues at coordinate 674 of JANNMV010000026.1, forward strand.
ACATCCGTATTGAAACCCACGCCGATGCATTGCGCCAAAGTTGGCAAACTGCTCGCGAATATGCACCTCGCCGGAAAAAGTTATCCGCTTTACCTGGACAACCCGCGCGGCCCGGCATGGCGCAAACAGGCGGCGGCGAAAGTGTGGGAGTTCCTCGCCGCGGATGAGAGCGAACTGCTGCAAAGAGAACTGGATTTTCAAGACAAGCTTGATTTATCGGTGTTACCGCGCGGTGTCGTCCATGCGGATTTGTTTCGCGATAACGTGCTGTTTCGCGGGAGCGACATTGGCGGTGTGATCGATTTTTACTTTGCCGGCAGCGATACTTGGTTGTTCGATCTCGCCGTGGCAGTCAACGATTGGTGCATGAAAGAGCCCGGAGAGCTGGACCCAGAGCGGCTCTCAGCCATGCTCGAGGCCTATGCTCAGTTGTGTCCGGTAACCGACGCGGAAAAGAAAATGTGGCCGGTGATGCTGTGCTCGGCGGCGCTGCGCTTTTGGCTGTCGCGCTTGTACGATTTTTACTTGCCGCGACAAGGGGAGATAATCAAGCCACACGATCCGCGGCATTTTCAGAAAATCTTGCAAGGGCACGCCAGAGGAACCGTTACCTGGCCGCTCTAAGAAGTGTTTGATCGCGATCCTATCCACTACCACAATGTCATCCTGAACGAAGTGAAGGATCTGCTGTGACTTTTTTCGGCGCTGACAAAGCAGATCCTTCGCTTCGTTCAGGATGACAATTTAGCGGTGGCAGGATGATAATTGGGCGGTGGATCGGGCTGCCGCGAAACATTATTCAAAGCGGCCAGGTAACGGTTCCTCTGGCGTGACCTTGCAATATTTTCTGAAAATGCCGC
>JANNMV010000030.1:0-1684 GCA_031398205.1 Pseudomonadota bacterium
GATCACCAGCACGCGCTCCAAACGATGGCGATGCAACAGCGTCATGGCTTCATCGCGCGACGCGCCTTCACGCACCGTGACCAACCGCTCACGCGGCGTCATGATGTTCTTCGCCGGTTGATCGAGATTGGTTTCGAAACGCAGATCGCGGTTGGTAACGATGCCCACCACCGATTTGCCGCTCACTACCGGCAAGCCGGAAATTTTATAGCGCTTGGTCAGGGCCAACACTTCACGCACCGTCATGTCCGGCGAAATGGTATAGGGATCTTTCACCACGCCGCTCTCGAAGCGTTTCACTTTCGAGACTTCAGCGGCTTGCAGTTGCGGCGTCATATTTTTGTGGACGATGCCGATTCCTCCCTCTTGCGCGAGCGCGATGGCGAGGCCTGCTTCGGTAACCGTATCCATGGCCGCGGAAATCAACGGCAGATTGAGGGAAATCGTCTGAGTGAGCCGCGTCTGAAGATTAACGTCGCGCGGCAGAACGGTGGAATGGGCGGGGAGGAGAAGAACGTCGTCGAACGTCAACGCTTTCTGAACCAGGCGCATAGCGTTTTCTTTCAGCAAAACGCCATTATACGCGAGGGTGGAAGTGATGAGCACGTGTAGGGTGCGTTTACGCACCGGTAAATGCCGATTATTGTTTGGTGCATGAATGCACCCTACATTTTTTATCTATTTTGCGGCGAATCGGTAAGCGCTTTGGCGATGTGCGCTTCTAATTCCCCCGCGCGTTCTTTCTGAAAACCAAGGTGGGTACTAATAACGTTACCGGCTCGATCGATCAGAAAAGTCGTCGGCAACCCTTTTAATTCGTAGGTTTTTGCAACGGCGCGTTTCGGATCGAACAGCACCGTAAAGCCAGCGGGAAACTGCGCGAGAAACTTGTCCGCATCGACTTTTTTAGTATCAATATTCACCGCCACTACTTCGAAGCCGTCCTTGCCAAACTTCGCTTGTAACTGGTTCATCCACGGAAACGTCTCGCGGCACGGCACGCACCACGAGGCCCAAAAATCCAAGTAAACGACTTTGCCTAGATAACTCGACAGCTTGATGCTCTGGTCTTTGCCGTCGACCCGCTCGAAGTCCGGCGCGGGCTGGCCCAACTCGACGCTAAGCACCGGCGCCACGAATGAGAGCAAGGCGACCAGGCAAATGGTGCGGCGAAAATTACGGTTTGTAAAACGAGTCATGGTAGGTACCAACGAGGGTTAACTGTTACTAGTCTACACCACATGTAAATACCTTACGGCTGCTCTGAAACGCATATCGGTAGCGCCTCCGCAGGCATGCCCTGCCACGATCCACGGTCGGCGCGACCCCTGGCGCGACACCCCTTCCCCTCACCGGAGGGGTAGCGCACACCGGCCTACTGCGCCGATACTTGGTGTATTTGATTCCATGATTGCGCCGTGACAACAAATATTTGGCGCCCTAACCATTGTCCGAAAGACGTGAATCATCGATGCCCGAAGACGCGCTATAGCATTGCCTCGCAGGCCAGAATGGCTTAAGGCAAAAACATTCATGCGGCGCGCCAGGCAACTCGCCTTGGAAAATTACCTCGTTTGACTCAAATCGAGCCGTCGCGTATCGTAACGCTTTAAATCCCGCAACGTCACCACGATGAGCGCAGTTCTCCCGCTGAATGCCACGCCGTTTCGCCGCGATGCCCAAG
>JANNMV010000081.1:0-8535 GCA_031398205.1 Pseudomonadota bacterium
TCGGCTGCTTTCGCGCAGCAAACCGATTCAAAGCCGCCGACTAATGTGGTTAAGTTGCAGGTCATAGATTCCAATTGGATGCCTTGGGAAATGTTAGGGATCCCGCAGATCAACGCGAAGATTCCGGTTAAGGCTCTGGGATCCGATCCGGAAACCGGCATGATGGTCCTGAAGGTTCGCTATGAAGCTGGCTTCACGAACACCTGGCACACGCATCCCAACGCGCACGGCATGTACGTACTTGATGGCGTACTCAAAACGCACGAAGGTGAGCACGGCCCTGGCAGCTTCGTGTGGTTCCCCGAAGGCGGCTGGATGCAGCACGGGGCCACCGCGAATAACGACGTCACCGTCTTGTTCATTACCAACAAGAAGTTCGGCATCAGCTACCCGTCGGATCCCAATCTACCCTACCCGATGCATAAGTGAATTGGCGCGCTGATCGGATGAACTTCTGACAGACTGCTCTGAAAAAGAGGCTACGTTGGTTGCGTGTAATGTGGCCTTTGGATGATCGCTGATCACTAAGCATCGGCAATGCTGCCGAGCACCGGGCAGGTGTATTGGCTCTGGCAGTAAAATCAAGCCATGGGTACTGCGCTTTATCGATCCGGCGGCGCGACGCGCAACCAAAAAGTCACCGGCCCATCGTTGACCAAACTCACTTTCATGTCGGCGCCGAAGCGCCCCGTTGCGATGCGGCTATACTTTAGCCTTGCCTGGGCAACAACATAGTCGAATAATTTTTCGCCAGCGTCAGGTGGCGCGGCCGGTGCGAAGCTCGGGCGATTGCCGCTATCGGTATCGGCCGCCAATGTAAATTGCGGCACGAGCAGCAAACCACCCTTAGTATCGCGCAACGACAAATTCATTTTACCTGCCGCGTCGTTGAACATGCGATAGTTCAGCATGCGCTCCAGCAAACGATCGGCCTGTGCGGTCGCATCGTTTCGTTCGACGCCGATGAAGGCGAGTAGTCCCGCGCCGATTTCTCCCACCATCTGGCTATCGACGGTGACACTCGCATGACTAACTCGTTGCAAAAGCGCGATCAACGGAAGTTTTGACAAATATTGGACTGGTACAAGTGTATCAGGGGAATTTCGAACTTAGCGCGATGACTGCGCTCCAAAATCCAATACTACTAACAACCCGCGTCCATGGACCTCAACACCATTCAAGCGTTAGTCTCAAGCCTGCTTCTTAATATCAGTTCGATTTCCGGCTATTCGATCCCGGCCAAACCGCCCGACGTGTTCCATATTGGCGCGGCGCAAGTTCAGGAACGGGTGTGTAGCAAGCCATGCCGGGCGCGGGCGTTCTTTTCGCCGGGCGAAGGAATCTTCTTAGACGCATCCCTTGATTTGAAAGGGGATTTTTACGAGCGCTCGATTCTTGTCCATGAATTAGTGCATTTTCTACAGCATGCTAGCGGCCGATTCGACGCCGAAAAAGGCCCTTGCGCCCGTCATTCCGCCGAGGAAACCGAGGCCTATGACATCCAAAACAAGTATCTGAGCCAGACCGACGATCCGCGGCGCTTTGCCTTTTTAGCGCCGCCCGGGGGGTTGCGACGACTAGACATTCCCTCAGCAAAAAACGGTTTCCCGAACTTTGCACTGCAGCGTTAATCATTCCCAAAAAATTCCCTTGCCGCCCGGGAAAAATTGGATTAAGGTGATTTTGCTGTTTGTCATAGCCAATCGATTTTAGATCGATTGTTGTTTCGAGGGACGATCACCAAGGGAGACGGGAATCGAGAATTGCCGCCGGCGGTGATTTTTGTGATTGATCCGCTTTCAGCCTAGGCGGGTGAGTCAATCTAAAAACTGGAGGAGAGAACGTGAGTTATTCGTTACGCAAACCTGCATTGAGCATACTTGCCTCGGCACTAATGTGTCTTGGCGCTTCGGTCTACGCGCAAAACGTGACCGACGCAAATTTGGCCGCCGAAGCCGGCGACAATTGGATCCACACCAACGGCAACTATGCCGGCCACCGCTACAGCACACTCGACAAGATTAATACCGGCAACGCCGGCAAAGTCAAAGTCGCGTGGATGATGACGGTCGGCGGCAAGACCGACGCGCAAGCGACACCAACGGTCGTCAACGGCGTGATCTATTTCCCGCAAGACAATAAAGTCTTCGCAATCGACGGCAAAACCGGCGCGATCATTTGGAAATATGAGCACAAACTGCCGGATGATTGGGGCGGCTACAACGTGCCGTTCTTCACCGGCAAACATCGCGGCTTGGCGGTGTACGGCGAGAACATCTATTTCCTCTCGAACGACGTGAAGATGCATGCCATCAACATGAAAACCGGTAAAGCCGCTTTCGTGAAAGATTACGCGCCGGAAGGTTTCCCCTATCCGAAAGATTTCGCGAAGTCGAAAGATTCCAATGGTTACTTTATGACCGTTGGCGCGATGGCGGTTCCCGGCACGATCATCATCCCGATGAACGCAACGGACACGGGCGGTCTGCAAGGTTATGTGGTCGGCGCCGATCCTGCAACGGGCAACATCAAATGGAAAGCCAACATGATTCCCGCCAAGGGCGAGCCCGGCGGCGATACCTGGCCGGAAGAAGCCAAACCCTACGGTGGCGCGGGCCCATGGATCGTCGGCTCTTACGACCCGGAAACCAAGCAATATTTCACCGGCACGGCGAACGCCTACGAATGGAATCCAAAAAATCGGGGTGCGGGCAAGATGGATAACCTTGGTGCGGCGAGCATCGTTGCCACCAATGTCGAATCCGGAAAAGTAACGTGGCGTTGGACCGGCGTGCCGGGAGATCCGTGGGATTACGACCTTCCGCAAACGCCGCTGCTGATCAAGATGGATGGTAAAACAATCGTCGCGCAGCCCAATAAGACGGGTTATGTCCACTACCTCAACATTAAGGATGGCAGCTACATAAAGGCCGACAAGTTCATCGACAAGTTGACTTGGGTTAAGGGTTACAGCAAGGAAGGCCGTCCGATCGATATGGTGCCGCTGCCAAAAGAAGGTGGCGATCCGGTGGAAATATGGCCTGGCTTACTCGGCGGCGTGAACATGTTTCCCAACGCCTATAACCCGAAGACCGGCTTGCTGTATTTGGCTTCGTCGGAATCGGGCATGAAGTACGGCTTTGAAGAAATTAAAGTCATCAGCAATGCTCGCCATTTCGGCGCCTACCAAGAATTTATTTGGGGCAACGAAATGAACCGCGCATTTGATCCGAAAACCGGCAAGATCGCGTGGACCAATGACGAAGGCAAACCGGGCTACTCGGGCGGCATGTTGACCACTGCGGGCGGCGTGACGGTTTACACCACCCAAGGGGGATCGTTCCGCATTACCGACGCAAAAACCGGCAAAACCCTCTACAGCATGGATACCGGCGTAGCGGCGAAAGCGGGCCCGGCAACCTACACAGCGGGCGGCAAGCAAATGATCGTTCAAGCCCTCGGTGGTACACCTGGTTTTGGTCGCGACGACGCGCATAAGGCAGAGTTCGGCCATATGCTGATCGCCTTCACGCTTGAGTAAACCGTAACCTAGCGGCACACGTTGTAAAATGAAGGGCGCGTACGCAAGTGCGCGCCCTTTCTTTGAATTTTGATGGGAAAGAAATAGCATGCGACACCTGGTAAAAACTATTGCAGTCGGTCTTGTTCTCGCGCTCCCGGTTTGCCAATCGGCCAGCGCGGAAGACCTTCCCGACGTGAACCCACTATCCGGCGATGCCGCAGCCATACGTAGCGGCAAATCCGACTATCGCGCTATTTGCTCCGTGTGCCACGGTGGAAAAGCAGACGGCGCCGGCGAGCGTGCAAGCAGCGCAAAAACGCCCTCCGATTTGCGAAAATTCAACAAGGGTTTTAAAAAGTACATGGAGCTTGTTAAAAATGGCGTTCAAACGCCGGGACGGGAAATTAAAGATATGCCGGCGTGGGGCGGCGTGTTGGATGATCCAACGCTGCTTAAAATCGGCGCCTATCTCGAAACCCTGGCAATGGAGGGCGCCAATTGGAAAGAAGGCGTCAAAAATTAACGTACCAGCGCGCACAGCGTTTTAACTTCCAGGCGAACTATGAACATACAAAAACTAATTGGCATCGGGCTGGGGCTCGTTGCGTCCTACTCAATTTGTTCCGCGGCAATGACCAACGAGCCAACCGAGTTTCGCGGGATTAGCTGGGGTACTTCCATCGAAGATCATCAAAAGGAATTAGTGTCTCTATCCGCGCGCGGCGATCTAGCGTACTACCGCCGGCCGGCCGATCAAATGAGTTGGGGCGGCGCCGAAATACAAAAAATTTCCTACCGATATTTTAAAGGTCGTTTCAGCGGCTCGACGTTGCAGCTATTCGGCGCGAGCCACAAAAAAGCGATCACGGCGAAAATGTTCGAACTATACGGCCCGCCTGAACAGCCCAACAAACGCGTGCCGCAATATTTCTGGACCGGCGAAAAAGCGAAAGTGATTCTGTTTTGCGAAGTCACCGATTATTGCGTCATCGATATGGCGAACCTAGAACTCCTAGCGCAAGAAGAGGCGCAAAACCAACCCGCTCCCGCGAAGCGTAAAGACGACGACGACTAACGGATCGGAAATACCATGGTCAGCAAAAAATCGATCGCATGCTTCATCGCCGTGATGGCCGCATCTCACGCGTGGGCGGACCAAGCAAAAATTACCTGGTACGACGTTAGTTGCCGCTACATGCTGGTTGAAAACGCAGAAGGCTTCGGCCTTTACGAATGGCGCTCCGGCGCAGAACCCAAAGCCGAAGACGCCATCACCGGCGAAATCGCCGGCGGCCCGGAAGTCGAAGCCGCGCTGAAATCATCCGGCGAAAAAATGAACCTCATCCATTGGGGTGATGCAAAGAAAGCCGAAACCCTACTCAGAGCCGCCCCGCGTGGGTGCTTGAATAAGCCGAAGAAAAAACAATAACCGTAGCTCGGAAGAAGCGAAGCGTATTCCGGGATAATGCACGCACGTTGTTATCTTTCAACAGCCATGTTGCAGGGGAATATTTTTTCAAATGGCGCCTTTGTTAAATAATGAAGCCCACATTCCCGGAATGCGCTTCTCTCCTTCCGAGCTACGCTTGCTGATCACCCGAATGTTTGAATTGTTCGGTGCAATCTCGATTGCACTCTACATTTTTATGTTTGCTGCCGCATGCCATATTCTAAGCGCCTTCTGGCGAGGCATGGCTGAAGAACCGCATGGATAGTGCTTCGCAGCATAGGTGCCAAAATTAATCAGCATAAGGAGCATTCAACCGTGACGACACGAAGTGCAATCGCTTTAACGGCGGCCTTGTTCAGCATCACTCTCAGCCACGCCTTTGATGAAATCAAGGACTGCGACGTGTGTCCCGAGTTGGTTGTCGTGCCCGCGGGCCAATTCATGATGGGCTCGAATGACAAGGAAAGCACACTGCCGGATGAGAAGCCCGCGCACCTCGTAAAAATCGCTAGGTCACTCGCCGTCGGGAGGTTCGAAGTGACGTTTGATCAATGGGACGCCTGCTCCGCCGATGGTGCTTGCAAGAAAGTCGATGATGAGAACTGGGGGCGCGGCAACCGGCCGGTGATCAACGTCGACTACGCGGCAGCAAAGGCGTATACGTCTTGGCTATCCAAGAAAACCGCGAAGCGCTACCGTCTGCTTTCGGAATCGGAGTGGGAGTACGCGGCGCGTGGCGGCACTAATACCGCCTGGTATTGGGGCAGTATCGAAGACGGGTTCGGATTACCTGCGGGCTGCCTCAATGCCAACGTGCACGATCAATCGAGCAGAGCGAAGCGGCCTGACTTTGCCTGGCTCGAGCACCCCTGCGAGGATGGTTTCACCTACACCGCGCCGGTGGGAACGTTTAAACCCAACGCGTTCGGCCTGCACGACATGCTCGGAAATGTGGCGGAGTGGGTGGAGGATTGCAATGGCCCCTACCAAGACGCGCCCGCGGATGGTTCGGCGGCCAACGCGAACGATTGCGAGAAGCGCGTCACGCGCGGCGGCGCGTGGATGCATGGGCCGACCTGGGTGAGATCGGCGTTTCGTCATCCATGGCCCGCGAGTTACTCGAGCTATACGGTGGGATTTCGCATTGCACGCGATCTACCGTGAGAAAAACGCGCCGATAGCCACCTCTTCGCGAAGTAGTTTTTTGCGTGCTTGGTAGCGCCTGTACTCCTGGCGACGCGTGCTGCGGGCCACCAGTTCTCGATTCACCAAAACGCTTTTGCCAAATAGCGCAATGAGGAAAATGCTCAATTCATGAAAGCAGCAGTGTACGAAAAATATGGGCCGCCCGATGTGGTCGAGTTGCGGGAGGTTGAAAAACCCACGCCGGAGGACAACGAGGTACTGATTAGAATCCACGCGACAACGGTAACCTCCGGAGACTGGCGCGTGCGCAGCCTCAATCTGCCCGCCGGATTTAGGCTCATGGGACGTTTGGTGTTTGGAATCAACCGACCCAGACAACCCATCCTGGGATCAGAGCTCGCCGGCAAGATCGAGGCGCGCGGCAAGTCCGTCAGCAAATTCAAGGTCGGTGACGAGGTGTTCGCCTTTGACGGCGCGCACATGGGTTGCCACGCAGAGTACAAATGCGTAGCGGAAGACGGGGCGCTGGCGTCCAAGCCGCCCAATCTAACTTACGAAGAAGCCGCCGCGCTCGCCTTCGGTGGCTCGACCGCGTTGGATTTCTTCAAACGAGCAAAGCTGAAGCGCGAGGACAATGTGCTCGTCAACGGCGCTTCAGGAGCAGTGGGCACGGCTGCGGTTCAGCTTGCCAAACACTTCGGCGCCAACGTGACAGGTGTGTGCAGTGCCGCAAATTTAGAGTTGGTGCGATCGCTGGGCGCCACGCATGTTATCGACTACACCCAAGAGGACTTCACGCAGAATGGCGAAACGTATGACATCATCGTCGATACCGTTGGCACTGCCCCGTTCTCGCGCTGCAAAAATTCGCTCAAGGATGGCGGGCGCCTTCTTCTGGTGTTGGCTACTCTGCCGGATATGCTCCTAATTCCATGGGCATCGATGACGAGTAGTAAAAAGGTCATCGCCGGGCCGGCCGCCGAGCGCGCGGAGGATTTACGCTTTTTGGCGCAGCTGGCCGAGGCGGGAGAATTTAAACCGGTCATTGATCGGCGCTTTCCGTTCGAGCAAATCGTCGCGGCGCACCGCTACGTCGATACCGGGCGCAAAAAGGGAAATGTCGTCATGACTCTGGAGCATGAAGATTGAGCCCAGGAGCACCGATCACGTATGCGACCCTCTGAGAGGGCGTTGTCCAACAACGCGGACTCGGACTCGCCAAAGCAGAGCGAAGCGGCGCTAAGGCGAGCCGGTTAGCGCGAAGGGTAGACCGCAATCAACGCCACTGCGCGGTCGGGAAATGCCTTCAGCAGCTTCTTGTCCACCGTGACCAGTTTGGTGTCGAGTTTGACCGCCAATGCCACGAACTCGCAGTCGTACGCCGAACAATCACTGTCGCGCACTAGTTCCAACACAGCCGCCGAGTCAACCTCGAACTCGGCGTCGGCGAGTAAATCTTCTGCTTCGCCCTGAACATCGCACGCTTGCTCAAAAGTAAGCTTCTTCCTGCGCAGGCAGCCAGCCAGAATGTTGCGGAACTCACTGCGCCATAGAATGGGTGCCGCCCAATCACCGTCTTGCCTGAGCAGCGCCTCTGCGGCTTCGGTGCACTCACCCTGGAGGTACAAGTACGCCACCACATTCGAGTCAACAACAATCACGAGCGTCCTTCCCGCTTCATAGCATCAATGTCGCGCGCTCGAAACTTCCCTTTCGGCAAGGCGCCACGCAAGGCCCGAGCACGGGCCAGGCGTTCCGTGGTGGTGAGTTTGCTGGGCACTAGCGCAGCCTCCAAGCAAATAATCGCCTCGCTATTCATGCTTCTGCGGTGCGCCTGTGCAGAAAGCTTGAGCCGGTCGTACACATGTTCCGGAATGTTCTTTAAAGTGAGTGTAGTGGGCATGCCTATCTCCAACCAAAGTGCAACCATTATGGTTTCTTCTGCGTGTCGCGTCAAACGATCAGGAGGAGCGCGGGCACATGCGGCCTCGCTAACCCGAATATTTCACCGCTGAGATTGAAAAAAGGTCGGCGTTCCGTCTGTAAGCCGCGTTGATAAAAGTGTCAAAGCCAACTATCACGCAAGGAACGCCGATGCCAAATTGTACCGAGGGTTTTACATCGAAGCCAATAGAAATGGGACGCCTGGGCCGTCGCGTCATCGAAGGCCGCTTTGACGGCGGCAACATGACCAGTGATGCCGGTGTCATGTTGCTGGCGGCATTGGATCGACGGTTAGGATTGATCGATGCGGCCGCCGATTGCATCAAAGACCCGCGTGATCCGGACGCGATCACGCACAGTGTGCGCGATATGCTCAGGCAGCGCGTGTATGGGCTGGTGCAAGGCTGGGAAGACCTGAACGATCACGCGCAACTGCGTACCGATGTGGCCTATCAGAGTGCAGTGGGTCGCG
>JANNMV010000114.1:0-1666 GCA_031398205.1 Pseudomonadota bacterium
GATGGGATGGCCTAGGGCCACTTTGGATTCCCGCCTCCGCGGGAATGACACGGTGAAGAATTTCACGCACATTCCTCGGAAGCCGCATGGATATTAGGTCGCAGGCCATCCCATGCCAGAAGGCAAGCAGGGAGCGGGTCGTGGCGCGATGCCTACAGGAATAATCGACGCGTGATTCGACTTCATAAAAAAGGGAACAACTTACGTTGTTCCCTTTTGCACGAGGTGCTGGAAAAAATTATTCCCAATAGGGCGGCGATGAATAATAGGAATGAATGTCGCGCGCCCATTTCTGATCGGCCATCGAGGGCCATTGCCCTTTGTCGAATCCCGGTGCGTTTTGCAATTGCTCGACGCTGGCGTTGAGAATAAAACATTTGTTCGTGACATCGAGTTTGAGCGCATGCCAGGGAATGGCGAACAACTTTTCACCCATGCCGAGAAAACCACCGAACGATAATACCGCGTAGGCGATGCGGCCGCGCGGGACATCCAACATGATATGTTCGATCTCGCCAAGATCTTCTCCGGCGGCATTGACGACATCGTTACCGGTGAGTGTAGCGGCGGCCATGATTTCCGGACCGGGGCCGACATGATCTCTGTAGGTCGCCGTGTCGTTGACGATTCGCTGTGTATTGTCCTGCTGTTTTGAGCCGTACGTGTCCATCATTTACTCCTTGCGTGAGTTTAGTTAATCAAGCAGCGATGTACCGTTCAATTCGACACCCGATCGCATCAGGAACTGGAAGGAACGCGCATCACCATGCTACTAAGCAATGAGCAAGGTGTGTGCCATTTACGATTGAGAAGCGCTACTTGTTTGATTGGGAAGGCTAGTTAACTCGCCAACGGCTTATTAGAGGCGCCGACTTGCATAGCAACAGGCGGTAAGAATTACGGCGAAATGTAAAACTTGCATGGCGAACTAGACGCGGCTTACGGATTCAATCGTCCAGTAAGGCTCGCCAGCACCGTGGTCAACTCCGCCGGATCGACCGGCTTTGCGATATGCATTTGAAAGCCGCTTTGTAGCGCCCGCATACGATCTTCCGCGGTGGCATAAGCGGTGAGCGCCAGTGCCGGCAGCCGGGTGTGCTTGCCCTTATTTTCCTTGAACCGGAGTTCGCGCAATAATTCGTAGCCGTCCATATCCGGCATGCCGATATCGGAGATCAGAACGTCGGGCCGCCAATGATCAAGCGTTGCTAGCGCATCGACACCCGAAGCAGCGACGCGGACATCAACACCGTTCGTGCTCAATAACTCCGCCAGTAATTCGCGGGCGTCCGCCTCATCATCGACCGCCAGCACGCGCAAGCCGCTAAGTAAATGTTGTTCCGATCGCGCGCCCACGCTTGCGGCTGCGGTGAGTCGCTGGTCCTCCTGCACGCTCTTACGTCGCGCCAGCATGATCGGCAAAACCACGCGAAATGTCGCGCCCTTTCCTTCGCCCGCGCTTTCGGCGGTCACCTTTCCGCCGTGTAGTTCGACGAGTTGGCGCACGATAGCCAAGCCGATTCCTAAGCCGCCGTGTTGGCGTTTACTGGAGGCATCCTCCTGTTCAAAGCGTTCAAACACATGCGGCAGAAAATTCGCACTGATACCTTGGCCGGTATCGCTTACCGCAAGCTCCACATGGGAATTAACCCGCTCCAACTGCACT
>JANNMV010000131.1:0-2442 GCA_031398205.1 Pseudomonadota bacterium
TTTGGGACTTTCTATGAATATCACATGTCATCCTGAGCGCAGCGAAGGATCTGCTTTATCCGGCGCAAAAAGCAGATCCTTCGCGTTGCTCAGGATGACATTGTTTGAATGTATTTCCCTGGTCATACTGGAGCAGCGTGGATACGGGGTAGCCCTGGCCCTAGGCCACCCCGTAGGCTAGCCCCCTGGCCTCGGGCCATTGCCTTCCAAGCCATACCTTGCCAGGCGCCAAGCGGGGCGCGGGTCTTGGCGATGCCCGCCATGGATTATTTTGCCACCGCAGCCTGTTGAATTGCCGCCAGTGTCTCGTGGCCGACGATACTTTCAAACTTCGGATAGAGCGCCGCAAACGCCTTCTGCCATTCTTTGCGCTCAGCGTCGGTGAGGACGTAGACCTCGGTTTTCTTCAGCGCGCGGATACCGGCGAGGGCGCGATCGTTTTCCTGCTGTGCGATCTGGCGTTCAAAGATCGTCGCGTCCTTCATCGCTTGTTCAAGCGTGGCGCGAATGTCAGCGGGCAGGCCGTCCCAGAATTTCTTGTTCACGATCACGCCGTAGCCGATATAACCGTGATCGGAAATCGTAATGTGTTTTTGCACTTCGTTCATTTTCTGCGTGAAGATATTCGACAAAGTGTTCTCGCCGCCATCCACGGTTCCGGTTTGTAACGACATATACACTTCACCGAACGCCACCACTTGCGGACTTGCGCCGACGGCGCGCATCTGCGCGTCCAGCACTTTGGACGACTGGATGCGCAGTTTCAACCCCTTCAAATCGGCCACGGTTTTAACCGCTTTATTGGCATGAATTTGTTTGTAACCGTTGTCCCAATAAGCCAGGCCGTGAATGCCTTTGCTCTCCAGCTTGGCCAATAGATTTTTGCCCACCGCGCCGTCCATCACACGATACAAGGCCGCCTTAGTCGGAAAGATATAAGGCACGTCGAATACCTCGAATTCCCGGGTGCCCAGCGGCCCGAATTTCGACAGTGACGGCGCGAGCATTTGCACCGCCCCCAGTTGCAAGGCCTCGATTTCTTCCTTGTCTTTGTAGAGTTGGCTATTCGGATAGATCTGCACTTGGACACGGCCGTTGCTGCGTTTCTCCGCGATCTCCTTGAATTTTTGCGCGGCCATGCCCTTCGGCGTATCGGGCGCCACCACGTGGCTGAATTTGACTTTGATCGTATCCGCACTGTAGGCGCTGGTGACGAACACAAAGGCGCACAGAGCAATGAATAATCGCGACGGCATAAGACTCCTAAATGAAAATGATTGGACGACCGGTCGATGCCGCTACGCTGCCCCATCCACCACCGATATAACATAGCCGGCGGAAAAGCGAGGAATCAAACAGGACAATTGGCGCGGCGGACACACCGGGTTGATCGAGTGGGCTCATTACAATCTCGGCTGAATTTTTGACCGCCCGATTATACGCGAGGCCAGCCGGCGTTTTTCGTCAGAGCGGTGCGACGACCACGCGTTTTCGTCCCGTTTGTTTCGCCACGTATAACGCCTTATCGGCGGCTTTGAAGGCTTCCTGCCAAGTCCGCCCATGCAGGGGGAAGCAAGACACACCAAGCGAGATGCTCAAGTTACCGATGACCTGCCCGTCCCATCGCACCGTCGTCGAGGCAATCAATTGTCGCAATTCCTCCGCCCTATCACGGCTAGCCGTAAGATCGGCGCCGGGTAAAATGATAGTGAACTCTTCGCCGCCGTAGCGGCAGGCAATATCCTCGTCGCGCACATGTTCCAGCAACATCTTGCCAAGCTGTCTGAGCACAGCGTCGCCCATGTCATGGCCGTAGGTGTCGTTTACGCGTTTAAAGTGATCCAGGTCGAACATGACAATACCCAGTTGCCTGCCCTCGCGCGTTACACGGGCGGCTTCACGCGCAATCGATTCTTCTAGATAGCGCCGATTAAATAAGCCCGTCAGGCCATCGCGCACCGATTGATGACGTAAGGTTTGTTGCAGGCGAAAATTGCCTAAGGCCAGACCTAAGTATTCCGCCACGGTATGAATCAGCGGCAATTTATTTTCCAGCAAAGTTCGCACCGCCTCGGTCATCGCGCGCAGATGGATGAATCCAAGGGTTTCGCCGTGGGAATTGAGTGGCACGCAAACATAGCCCAGAACATCTGCCGCCATGACATGCGCACAGCCGACATCGTGATCGCGCGCGGAAACATAATGCAATTTCGACAACTTCATGGCCCAACAATCGTCGCGTTGAAACACCGTCTCGGCGTGCTTGAAATCGCCCCAGGTGATACTCGCTTCGATCAAGTCATGGGACGGGCGCAACGCATACAAAGCACCCACCTTGGTGTTAAACAATTGTTGCATGGCATGGGAAATGACCTTGTTATATTCCTCGGCGGTGCTTGCCGCCTGCAGCAGCTCGCTCATTTCGTGCAATAGCGCCATTTC
>JANNMV010000164.1:0-7260 GCA_031398205.1 Pseudomonadota bacterium
AAAACGAAAACAACACCGCGTTGGTGATAATGTAGAGCAACATCGCGCTCATGCTGGCGGAATCGAGCAGCACTTTCGGGACTTGTTTCAGTGTCAAATCTTTGTACACAAACACCGCGACGATAAAGGCATACACCGCGCTCATGGCCGCGGCTTCCGTCGGCGTGAAGATGCCGGAGTAAATGCCACCGATCACGACCACGATCAACAGCAATCCCCAGAAGCTATCGCGCAACGCGAGTAGGCGTTCGCGCCAGGTGGCACGCGCGAGGCGCGGGTAGTTGTACTTGCGTGCGCGATACCACGTGGTGATGCCGAGCAATGTCGCAAGTACAAGGCCGGGGATGACCCCCGCCATAAAGAGTTTGCCGACCGAGGTGTTGGTAGAAACCGCATAGATCACCATCACGATGGACGGCGGAATGAGGATGCCCAGAGTGCCCGAGGTGGTGATGATGCCTGCCCCGAAGCTTTTCGGGAATCCTTGCTTCACCATGGCGGGCAATAGGATGGAGCCAATGGCAACCACCGTTGCCGGGCTTGAGCCTGACACCGCCGCGAACAATGCGCACGCGAGCACGCCCGCGAGGCCCAACCCACCATGCCAATGCCCCACCATGCTGGTGGCAAAGCGGATCATGCGTCGCGCTACACCGCCGTGGGTGAGGAAATTTCCGGCGAGTATAAAAAACGGAATCGCCATGATCTCGAATTTTTCGATCCCGGTGAATAATTTCAGCGCGACGGTTTCGATGGGAATGTCGCTGAGGCCGAATAGGAACGCCAGCACCGTGAGCCCAAGCGCGATGGATATCGGCATACCGGTGAGCATGAACGCGATGAGCAGGCCGAATATGATGTAGGCGCTCATGCTTTTTCCACTTCCAGGCCTTCCACGTGGGCGACCTCGTAGCGTGGCAACTCGCCGCTGCGATGGAAATTCCGCGCCACTTGTAGAAAACGAAAACACATCAAGAACGAGCCGAGCGGAATCGCAAGATAGACCAGCCACATAGGCAATTCCAAATCCGCCGACACTTGTCCCGTTTCATAGATGCCGAGCACCAGCTTGGCGCCGAGAAAGCCGACGACGCCGGTAAACAGCGCGCCAGCGAATAGGCCAAAGTACACGAACAGCGCGCGATTGCGCGCCCTCAACCGATTAATCAATACGTCGACACCGACGTGAATGCCGGTGCGCACGCCATAGGCGGCGCCGAATTTCGCCATCCACACAAATAGGTAAATGCACAGTTCCTGCGCCCAACTCATGTTGATGGCGATGGCGTAGTCTTGCAGCATCGGTATGCCGGAGGCGTAACGATGCACGACGGCGATGAAGATAATCAATGTGGCGATCGCCATGAGCCAGGCGATCATCCACTCTTCGAGATGATCGAGAAATTTCATAGTTTTATATCATTTGGAAAAGCAGCGGATGCGCCCAGATTCCACTGCGTTGCATCCGGGCTACTTCGAAAAAAAATTTAAAGCCAGACCATCAATCCCATTTCTAATGGATGCGTCATGAGTTCATGCCAAGGATAGGCGCGAATCTTGTAGTCCAAGCTGCCGCACAGTTCCGGCTTAAGTTCCAGCGCGTAGATGTGAGCGCCGGCCGCGTCGACGGTACCGGTGGCCTGATAACGAAATTGCTTATTCTTCACCTGATCGTGTCCGTTCAAGGGACGGCCGAGTAATAGTTCAACGACGATGTCCTCTGGCTTCAGGCCGTTGAGTTGTAGCGCCACTTCGAAGCGCAGGCTGTTGCCGTAATCGATGCGTTTCACCGGGGTGTCGCGCCGCTGTAATCGCACCTCGCGCCAGGCCGAATTGATCCGCGCTTTCCACTGCGCCAGGCGCGAAGCATTTTCGTATTGATTGTCGGAAAAGCGCCGCCATTGTTTGGTTGCCGCGAGGTAAAACTTGCTCAGGTATTCGCCGACCATGCGCGTGGAGTTGTACTGCGGCAGCAAAGTAGAAATGGAATGCTTCGCCATCTTCACCCATGCTTCGGAATAGCCAAGTTTGCCGCGGTTGTAATACATCGGCACGATTTGATCTTCGAGGATTTCACAGAGCGATTGCGCTTCTGCGCGGTTGCGCCGATATTCTTCCCAATTTTCCGGCGCGGGTTTGATCGCCCAGCCGTTTTTTCCGTTGTAGCCTTCACCCCACCAGCCGTCGAGTATGCTGAAATTTAGCACACCGTTGATGGCGGCTTTCATGCCCGACGTGCCGCTCGCCTCGAGTGGATAAAGTGGCGTGTTGAGCCAAACATCGACACCGGAAACTAAACGTCGCGCGAGGCCCAGATCATAGCCTTCGCAGAGCAGAACGTGCCCGGCAAATTCCGCTGAGCGCGAAATAGAGCTGATGTGGCGGATTAAATCCTGGCCGGGTTTATCGGCGGGATGCGCTTTGCCGGCAAACACGAATAGCACCGGGCGATCCGCATTGCTGACAATTTTTCTCAGCCAATCGGGGTTTTCGAACAACAGCGTCGCGCGCTTATAACTAGCGAAGCGGCGCGCGAAACCGATGGTGAGGATATTCGGATCCAGCGGATCGGCATGGCGGAACAGGCGATCCAAATGGGCATCGCTGCCGTGAATGCGCATCTGCTGGCGTTGGATGCGTTTGTGCAACGTCTCCAACATGCGCGCTTTTAATGCCTGCCGCACACTCCAGAAAATGTGATCGGGAATCTCATCGATACGTTCCCAAAACGCGGGATCGTAGCTGTAGCGCCATTCCTGGCCGAGATAACGATCGAACACCTCGGTCCATTCCCATGCCAGGAAAGTCGGCACATGCACGCCATTGGTGACGTAGGCGAGCGGATTATCTTCCGGCTGAATCTGTGGCCATAGCGGCGCGCAAATCTGCGCCGACACGTTGCCATGAATGCGCGACACGCCGTTCTGAAAACGTGAGCCGCGAATCGCCAGCGCGGTCATATTGAAATCTTGACTGTCGTTCACCAAGCCCAAAGAATAAAGCTGCTCGACCGGGATCATGGGGTTGCGGCTCAACGGCTCGAGATAGGGCATCAACTGATCGCGGGTGAAATGATCGTGGCCCGCGGGCACCGGCGTATGCGTCGTAAACACCGTGTTAGCGGCGACCGCCTCTAACGCTGTCGCATAGTCCAAACCTTCTTGCATCAGCTTGCGAATGCGCGCAATGACAAGGAAAGCTGCATGTCCTTCGTTGATATGCCACGCAGTTGGCTTCACGCCCAGCTCGCGCAGCATACGAACACCGCCAACGCCCAGCACCATTTCTTGCTTAATGCGCATTTCGCGATCGCCACCATAGAGCTGGTGGGTGATATCGCGATCGGCTTCGCTGTTGTCGGCGAGATTGGTATCGAGGAGATACAAAATCACATGTCCAGCGCGGGCGCTCCAGACCTTTGCGAACACCGTGCGGCCCGGCATATCGATATGCACGACCACTTCGCTGCCGTCGGCGCGCAGCGCGGGTTTGATCGGCAGCTTGTCCATATCGGCATCTTGGTAGATAGCGATTTGGTTACCGTCACCGTCGATGCGTTGATGGAAATAACCTTGGCGATAGAGCAAGCCCACAGCAATAAACGGCAAACGCATATCGCTCGCCGCTTTGCAATGATCGCCGGCGAGAATGCCCAAGCCGCCGGAATAAATCGGGAAGCTTTCGTGGAAGCCGAATTCGGCACAAAAGTAAGCAATCAAATCATTGCGCAGCAACCATTCGGAACCGTCGCGCCGTAGCGGCTCGTTGTGATAGGAATCGTAATCGGAAATGATTTGGTTAAAACTGGAAAGAAATACCTGATCAGTTGAGGCGTCGATCAAGCGCTCTTCATCCACCCGTCGCAGGAATTCCTTGGGATTATTGTTGACGGCGCGGAATAGGTTGCGATCGAGCCGCGAAAATAAACTGCGCGTCGGGCGATGCCAACTGTACCAAAGGTTATCGGCGATTTCTTCCAAGCGGTGCAGCCGACTGGGAATGTTCGGATTGACTTCCAGACTAAAAAGGGTGCCTTTACTCATAGGTATATTCGATGCAATTCGTTTACCAAGCTAAGATTTAAATAGGTTCGCCCGGTAGTATTTTAGTTCGTCGATGGATTCGTAAATGTCTGCGAGCGCTTCATGCTTGCTTTCCTTTTTGAAGCCGTCGTAGACTGCGGGATACCAACGCTTAGCCAGCTCCTTGAGCGTGCTGACATCCAGATTTCGATAATGAAAATACGCTTCAAGTTGCGGCATGTGGGCGGCGAGAAAGCGCCGATCCTGGCAAATTGAGTTGCCGCACATGGGCGAGGCATTTGCGGGGACGAGCGGCTTGAGAAAGTCGATCATGGCGGTGGCAACCGTCGCTTGGTCCAACGTCGACGCTTTGACTTTGCCAATGAGCCCGGAACGCGCATGGGTGCCCTTATTCCAGTTGTCCATGCCGTCTAACACGGCGTCGCTTTGATGCACTACCAGCACCGGCGCCTCCGCCACGGTATTCAGATCGGCGTCGGTCACCACTAGGGCGACTTCCAGAACTAGGTCGGTAAGCGGATTCAGACCGCTCATTTCCATGTCGATCCAAATCAGTCGGTTTTTATCTTGAGGCATGAGTTTGCGGTTAAAATAATTGAAATTCGAGGTAGTGCACGCCATATTGTGACATAAGGCGGATTGAATCTAAACTTTGCCGGCGCTGCCAAGCACTGAAAACCCAGTGCCACGCAGCGCATGGATATTGGCTGTTGGCGACATATGTTTGAAGCGCCGCGCCAGTATTGGCTGTGCGAGCAGGTCTTAGTCGGATCACCGCGCCGGATCATTGAACGCATCATCGGAAAATTAGGCAATGAATAAATTTACGCTCTTGTTCTTAGTGCTTCTGGCAACTACCACGGCTATCAAATTGTGGCTGTCCTATCGCCATGGCGCGTTCGTTCAGGCGAATCGCAATCGGTTGCCAGAACAATTCGTCGGAAAAATTCCCCTCGAAGCGCATCAAAAAGCGGCGGACTATACCTACGCCAAGGTCAATCTCAATAGCGTCGGCATTATCCTCGACGTCATTGTGCTGCTGGCGTTTACTTTAGGCGGCGGCATTAATTGGCTCGACGGTTTTTGGCACGAGCGCCTCGGCGATGGCTTGATGAGCGGCGCGGCGGTTATCGCCAGCGTGACCTTAGTCGCGGTGCTGATCGATTTGCCGTTTTCGCTGTATCGCACCTTCAACCTCGAGGCGCGTTTTGGGTTCAATAAGATGACGCTTAAGTTATTTTTGAGCGACCTGTTGAAACAGGGAATACTCGCCGTTGCCATTGGATTGCCCATCATTCTCGCCGCTTTGTGGATGATGGCGCGCCTCGGCGATCAATGGTGGCTTTACGCTTGGCTAGCGTGGTCGGCATTCAATTTATTTTTGCTTGCGATTTATCCAACCTGGATCGCGCCATTGTTCAACAAATTCACGCCGCTCGATAATGCAGAACTTAAGGGCCGCATCGAGCGCCTGTTGCAAAAATGCGGTTTCCAATCATCCGGTCTGTTCGTGATGGATGGTAGTTTGCGCTCCAGTCATGGCAATGCCTACTTTACGGGATTCGGCAAAAATAAGCGCGTGGTGTTTTTCGATACCTTGTTAAATTCACTTACCGGCAATGAGATCGAGGCGGTGCTGGCCCACGAGCTCGGCCACTTTAAACGCCGCCACGTGATCAAGCGCATCATTTTGACCTTCGTCGCTAGCTTGGTTTTCTTGTGGGTGTTGGCACAATTGATGAACGCGGCGTGGTTTTTCCACGGGCTTGGAGTCGAACGCTCGAGCACCGCGCTGGCGCTGATTCTTTTCTTCGTTGCGTTGCCGGTATTTACTTACCTGCTGCAGCCGTTGATGAGCTACTACTCGCGCAAACAGGAATTCGAAGCCGATCAATACGCGGCTCAGCAAGCCGACGCCCGAGATTTAGTCAGCGCGCTGGTGAAGCTCTACAAAGACAACGCATCGACCTTAACGCCGGATCCGCTGCATTCGGCTTTCTACGATTCTCACCCACCCGCTGCGACGCGAATTGCGCGGTTGTTGGCAATCGCCTAGCGTCCAAACCAGCTCGCTACCGTAAGCAGCAGTAACAGCCCAATCCACACCACCATCGCGCGCCAGATCAAACCTTCCGCGCTGTGAAGGTGATCGGGTTCCGCAGCCTCGCCGATGCCCAACTCGGCGCGATATTCAATCTTTTCGTTGGTCGCGATCGGCTCCCCTAGGCGCACACCCAGCGCGCCGGCGCCACTTGCCAGTAACACGCCCGTGCCACGGTCCGGCCAGGCGCGCGCTTGCGAGCGCCAGCAAAACGCCGCGTCTTCAAAATCGCCGACGATCGCGAAGGTGATTGCGGTTAAACGTTGCGGAAGCCAGTCGATCCAATAGAAGGCTTCGCGCGCAAAATTGGCGAACGCATGGCTAGTATCGCGCTTGCCCTCGCCCCAAAATTCGCTCAGCCGCGACGCCATCCAATACAACAAAGGTCCGATCGGACCAGGCAGCAGGATGAACCAAAATACTAAACCGAACCAATGGCGGTGCACATCGATAAACGCCTGTTCGATCGATAACCGCACCAGGGCCGAGGAATCAAGCGCGTCTGGCCCTGGCCCTGGCCCTAGGCTACCCGGTAGGCCACCCGGTTCCATGCCGCGCCAGGCGGCAAGCGTTGCGCGGGCGTTGGCGAGGTCGTCGTTGCGAAGGTCATGGCCCATGGCCGTCATACGATCGGCGTTGCGCTTGAAGTGGATTAAGCAAAACAACACCGCGACGTTGAATAGCCAGCCCAACACCGGACTGAAGAAGTACAGCAATCCAAATATTAGGCCGGCAATGAGAAGGATCGGGATCGTAACCGCGAGCCACGCAGCCAAGCCCAGGCGATGCTCGCCGCCATCCAAGTGGTGACGCACAAAATCCGCGTAGCCATGCAACAGATTATCAAGCTTGCCACGTACCGGTAGGACAACATATAGATCCAGCAACAGCACTGCGAGCAACGAAAGAAACGTCATATAAATAAATCAATTAGCACAGCGCGAACAATACCATACCGCAGCTTTCGCTCGAAATCGGTTTAATTGCCAGGGAAAAAAAGCGAAAAAAAACCCCACCCATTTCTGGGTGGGGTCAACCGCTCTCGGAGGAGAAAATGATGGTTGAACGAGGAGGAGGAACGTTCAGTAGACCTTGCAGTCTGCCATCACTTCAGTA
>JANNMV010000166.1:0-1633 GCA_031398205.1 Pseudomonadota bacterium
CGCCGAACGACTGCTGGGTGCGTCGTTTGAATCGCTGGATGAATCCGCGAAAAAAGTCGCGCGCCACGTTTCTGGCCGCAAACACATTGCACGGAATATCGCCACCGATTTCGACGCGACAACGCCGGGCCAGCGCGCCGCGGATGCGGTCGCAGCATTTGGCGGTTCCTGGACTTTCATCTTTATTTTTTTCGCGATCTTGGTGATTTGGGTTGGCGTGAACTCTTTTTTTCTCGCCCAACACGGTAATGCATTTGACCCCTACCCTTATATTTTGCTGAATTTGTTTCTCTCGATGCTGGCGTCGATTCAAGCACCGGTCATTTTGATGTCGCAAAACCGGCAATCCGAAAAAGATCGCATCAACGCGGCACACGACTACGAGGTAAATTTGAAGGCCGAACTGGAAATCATGTTGCTCCATGAAAAAGTCGATCTGCTGCGCGAGAACCAATGGGGGGAACTCATCAAGATACAGCAGGAACAAATCGAACTCCTGCGCAATTT
This sequence comes from Pseudomonadota bacterium, assembly GCA_031398205.1. Classification (GTDB taxonomy): domain Bacteria; phylum Pseudomonadota; class Gammaproteobacteria; order Burkholderiales; family JALYOK01; genus JALYOK01. Next base: position 508 of record JANNMV010000166.1, read on the forward strand.
AATCAACAAGCCCCTGGCGCGATAACCAATCGTGGTACGAGATGTTGATGCGTTACGCTAAAATTCCGTTCCTGATTTCGCCAACACAACATCCATGAACACCTACGCCTGTTTCGCCGAGCGCTTCTTACAAACGCCAACGCAAATATTTCTCGAAGCCGATTCCGGGGAAAGATTTTCCTATGGTGACGTTGAAAAAGAAACTGCGCGCTACGCGAATTTTCTGATTGGCCTGGGATTAAAGGCCGGCGATCGTGTTGCCGTTCAAGTAGAAAAATCACCGCAAGCGGTTTTTATTTATCTCGCATGCTTGCGCGCGAGAATATGTTATTTGCCGCTCAACAACGCCTACCGGCAAGGCGAGATTCGTTACTTTCTCGGCGACGCCGAACCGGCCGTGGCAATTTGTTCGCCGCGGAACGTGGATTGGTTTTCGAAACTCTGCAACGAAGCCAACGTGCCACACTGCTGTACGCTGGATGAAAATGGCGCCGGTTCATTTGCCGACGGCGCACGTCCCGCGTCAACGGAATTTTCGACGATAGCGTCGAAGCCCGACGACCTCGCCGTCATCATCTACACCTCGGGCACAACCGGTCGCTCCAAGGGCGCGATGGTTACCCATGGCAATCTCACGTCTAACGCGCAAGTCCTATGCGACGCGTGGCGCATCGCGTCATCAGACACACTCATTCACGCACTACCGATTTTTCACATTCACGGACTATTCGTGGCGCTGAACACAACTTTGTTGAGCGGCGCGAAATTAGTTTTTCATCGTAAGTTCGATGCGAATGCGGTCATCGCCGCATTGCCGCACGCGACCATGTTGATGGGTGTGCCGACTTTCTACACGCGCTTGCTTGCCGAGCCCGGCTTCACGCACCAGGCGTGCAAGACCATGCGCCTATTCGTCTCCGGCTCTGCGCCGTTGTTGCTCGATACCTTCAACGAATTCCGCGCGCGTACCGACCACACCATTCTTGAACGCTACGGCATGTCGGAAGCGGGCATGATCTGCTCCAATCCATTCGACGGCGAGCGGCGCGGCGGTACCGTCGGACGGCCGTTGCCCGGCGTGGCATTGCGCATTGATGGCGGCGATACCGGCGGCATCGAAATCACC
>JANNMV010000168.1:0-5358 GCA_031398205.1 Pseudomonadota bacterium
GAATCCGCCAACGCGCCCGACAACCATTTCCCAATTCAAAATTTACCGTTCGGTATTTTTAGCGTGGCATCCGATTCGCCGCGCGCAGGCGTAGCCATCGGCGATCAAATATTGGATCTGTCCGTCTTCGAAGAGGCTGGATTATTCGAAGATCTCATCGGCGCAAGAAAGGTTTTCAATCGCGAACGCTTAAACGATTTTATCGCCCTCGGCAAACCCGCCTGGCACGCCGTACGCGCCCGCCTCAGCGAATTGCTGCGCCATGACAACAGTACCTTGCGTGACAACTCAACTTTAAGAGCTCAAGCGCTTATCGCAATGGCGGACGCGCGCATGCACCTGCCCGTCACCATCCCCGGCTATACGGATTTTTATTCCTCCAAAGAACACGCAACCAACGTCGGCTCGATGTTCCGCGATCCGAAAAATGCCCTGCTGCCGAATTGGTTACACATGCCGATCGGTTACAACGGCCGCGCATCGTCGGTCGTCGTTTCGGGCACGCCGATACGTCGGCCCATGGGACAACTCAAATCACCCGACCAAGAAAATCCCATCTTCGCGCCTTGCCGCAAACTCGATTTTGAATTGGAAACCGCCTTCATCATCGGCGCCGGCAATGCACTAGGCGAGCCAATTTCCGTAGCAAATGCAGAGGATCATATCTTCGGCATGGTGCTGATGAATGACTGGAGCGCCCGCGACATTCAGCAATGGGAATACGTGCCACTCGGCCCGTTCAACGCGAAGACATTCGGCACGTCAATCTCGCCGTGGATCGTAACCATGGAAGCGTTGGAACCGTTTCGCGTTGTCGGTCCGGCGCAACAACCAACGCCTCTACCCTATCTGCAACAGGCTGGCGCGAACAACTACGACATCAATTTGGAAGTCGAACTAAAACCGGCAAATGCGAAAGTCGCGACTACGATCTGCCGTACCAATTTCAAACACATGTACTGGTCCATGGCGCAACAATTGGCGCATCACACGGTGTCCGGGTGCAACACGCAAACGAGCGATTTGATGGGTTCCGGCACCATTAGCGGCTCGACGCCGGATTCGCTCGGTAGCTTGCTGGAACTCAGTCGGAATGGAAACAATCCCGTTGCTGTTAGCGGTGGCGAAACGCGCACCTTCATTGAAGATGGCGACGAGATTGTCATGACGGGATGGAGCCAAGGCGATGGTTATAGAATTGGGTTTGGTAGCGTTCGTGGTGCGATATTTCCGGCGCGATAGCCCGTAGCGCAGAAAAGCGCAGCGCCCTGGGTGGCCTAGGGCCATTCTGCTGAATGTTACGTGTTTCAACCGTTACCAATCGAACGTCGGGTTACGCTTATTGTGGCCGCACTTTCACGTATGCCACGCCAACCTAAGCCCCCATTTTTTCATTGGCCTTGCCAGGAGCATTGCCCCGCTTGCCTGTTGGCGCGGCATGCGCTGCGAGCCAGTATCCATGAGCGTTCCGAGGCATATCCCTGCGGAGATAGACGTTACTCTGCCGGCATCCTGCGCCATTTTCTGACCGGCTTACCCTTCCCAAGATAAGTCAGCGCATCGCCTTCGAAGATAAAAGTCCACGTTCCATTGTCGTTATCAAATATGATTTTGTCGCCGTCGCTTTTAATCTGATAAGTACGCTTACCTTCGAACGGCGCGCCGGCCCCGGTAATCGCGGATCCGCTATCGCTGAAGGTGACGTAACGATCGTAACCGTAGATCCACTTGTCTTGGGTCAGCGAATAGGTTCCGTAGCCGTAATATGACTTTCGCGTACCCTGAATTTCTCGATGCATCAAAACCATGATCACGCCGTCGTGCAGCGACATGCGGCCGTCGGCCTGAGGTGGGTGCAAAACTTCACCATCGGCCAGCGACTCTTCTAGCCGCCAGTTTCCCTCCAGTGCCGCTTTCACGCGTTCAAGGCTAGCGCCTTCTCCCCACGCCAGCGGGGAGAGCAGCAACCCGACGATCATTGTCCAACGCCATTTGATGAGTAACGTGCGACACGGGGAATTTAGCATTTGCATCTCATTTCTCCTTGAATTCTTTGACGATCAAATCATTGGCAAAATAATTTGCCGCGCAATTTTCTTAGTATGTCACTCGCGCTCAGTTTCAGGCATTATTTGTGAATGCAATCCATAGGAACATTTTGCCATGAGCGAAACCCAAGTAAGCAACCGATATTGTTGTTTCTTTCCCGCCGAGGCGCAGCATGTTTTCGTGGCGATCAGCGAGATGCCGGTCAAAGTGCTGGTGATCTATGCGCCGCCTTATGGCGAATCGCCGGATAAAGTGATCGAGGCGCGCCAAGCATGAACCGCATCGCAAGGGTGCTGTGGCTATTTGCGCTGCTGATCGCGCAAGCGGCGAACGCGCAGAGCTACCCGAGCAAGCCGGTGCGGGTGATCGTGCCGTTCGCCGCCGGCAGCTTGTCGGACACCCTGGGCAGGCTACTCGCGCAAGAGCTATCGGTCGCGCTGGGCAAGCCGTTCGTGATCGACAACAAGCCCGGCGCCAGCGCGATTATCGGGGCGCAGGCGACGGCGCTCGCGCCGCCGAACGGCTACGTGCTGATGCTCACCAGCAACACCGCGCAAGCGGCCAACCCCAGCCTGTTCAAGAAACTCCCCTACGATCCGGTGAAGGACTTCACGCCGGTCGCTCGCATCGGTTACTACCCGTTCGTGTTATTGGTTAATCCAAGCGTGTCGGCGAACTCAGTACAGGAGTTGCTCGACTATGCGCGCGCCCATCCCGGCAAGCTCAGTTACGCCACCACCAACAGCATGTCGTGGGTGTCGGCGGAGACCATCAATGTCCTGGCGCAAACCGACTTACAGCGTGTGGCGTACAAGTCCAACCCGCAAGCACTGACGGATCTGATCAGCGGCGAAGTCCAGATCATGATCGCCGATCTGGGCACCAGCCTGGCGCACGTCAAGGCGGGCAAGTTGCGCGCCCTCGGCGTGACGCCCGCGAAGCGCACCCGGCTTGCGCCGGACATGCCATCTATCGCGGAAAGTGGATTGCCGAATTTCGACATGGTCGGTTGGGTCGGCCTGGTTGGCCCGGCCGGCATGCCAAATGACGTAGTCAGGAAATTATACGACGCCCTCGCCAAGATCATCGCGCGGCCCGACGTCCATGAGCACATGCTTGCGATCGGCTGCGACCCTGCCGTGACGACGCCTGCGCAATTCAGCGTATTTATCAAGCAACAGATTGCCGAGTGGGCACAGCGGGTGAAGGCGGCGAAGATTGAACCCGAATAGCGGCTCGCGGCTATGAGCGGCCCACTCAGCGGCATCAAAGTGCTGGACATGACCACGGTGTTCATGGGCCCGCATTGCACGCAAATCCTCGCCGAACACGGCGCCGACGTGATTAAACTCGAAGCGCCGGAAGGCGACATCGTGCGCAAAATCATACCGGCGCGACACGACGGCATGGGCGGGCTTTTCCTACTCGCCAATCGGGGCAAACGCAGTATTGTGTTGGACGCGAAACAACCCGCTGGTCGCGAGGCGATACTAAAACTCGCAGCCGCAAGCGACGTGTTTATTTACAATCTGCGGCCGCAAGCGATGGCGCGGCTCGGCTTGAGTTACGCCGACGTTGCCGCAGTGAATCCAAGCATTATCTACGTCGGCGCCTTTGGCTACGGCCAAGACGGGCCTTATGCGGCACGGCCCGCCTACGACGATCTAATCCAAGCTGCCGCTGGCTTGGCATCGCTGCCGACGCGAGTGAACGGCGCGGAGCCGCGCTACGTGCCCTGCGCGATCGTCGATCGCACTGTGGCGCTGGCGGCGGTGAATGCAGTCACGATTGCGTTGTTCCATCGCCAACGCAGCGGCCAAGGCCAAGCGGTCGATGTTACGATGTTTGAGACCATGGCCCAGCTATTACTGGGCGAGCATTTGTACGGCCACGCCTTCGAGCCGCCGTTGGCGGGTCTGGGTTATCCGCGCTCGCTGGCGCCCGATCGCCGACCCTATATGACTCAGGATGGATATATCGCAGCGCTGGTTTACACCGATCGACAATGGTTAATTTTTCTAAACATCGTCGGTCGTAGCGAATTACTGCAAGATTATCGTTTCATCGATATGGGCAGTCGCACAAAGTACGTGAAAGAGGTCTATGCATTCATTGCCGAAATTCTGAAAACGCGCACAACGGCAGACTGGCTGGACGCGTTCGGCCGCGCCGATATTCCCGCCATGCCCATGCAAACGTTAGAGAGCCTAATTGACGACGCCCATTTACAGGCGGTGAAATTGTTCGAGATAGCCGAGCATCCGAGCGAAGGAAAAATCCGCCAAATGCGCAACCCGTCCCGCTGGTCGGCAACGCCGCTCGGCGCCATTCGCCACGCACCGCGGCTGGGCGAGCACAGCCGCGAAGTGCTACGCCAGATCGGTTACGGCGAAGCGCAAATTGAGCAACTGTTTAAATCCGGCATAACGGTGGAGCCATGACGAGCTTTACACTCAGCGACGAACAACAATCGATCTGCGCCAACGTGCAAAAACTTTGCGCGCAGTTCGGCGATGACTATTGGCTCGCCAAAGATAAAACAGCCGAATTCCCGCACGAGTTTCATCGCGCATTCGCCGACGGTGGCTGGCTCGGCATCGCCATGCCGGAACGCTATGGCGGCGCCGGGTTGGGCATCGCCGAGGCCGCGCTCATGATGCAAACCGTCGCAGCATCGGGCGCGGCGATGAGCGGTGCATCGTCGATACACATGAATATTTTCGGGCTCAATCCGGTAGTGGTATTCGGTACTGAGGAACAAAAGCAACGCTGGCTACCGCCCATGATCGCCGGTCGCGAGAAAGCATGCTTTGCGGTCACGGAACCAAACACCGGTTTAGATACCGCCCACCTGCAATCCAAGGCGGTGCTCACGGGCGATCAATACTTGCTCTCCGGCGCAAAGGTATGGATTTCCACGGCGCAAGTCGCGCAAAAAATGTTAATCCTGACGCGCACCACGCCGATCGAAAACGTGCCGAAACCCACTCAGGGCTTGAGTTTGTTCTATACCGATCTGGATCGTCGCCATGTGGAAGTGCGCGAAATTCCCAAAATGGGCCGCCACGCAGTGGACTCCAATCAACTGTTCATCGACGCGCTACCCGTGCCCGTCGCCGATCGCATCGGCGAAGAAGGTCGCGGCTTTGAGTATCTTTTGCACGGCCTGAACCCGGAGAGAATTTTGGTCGGCGCGGAGGCGGTCGGCATCGGCCAAGCCGCGCTGCAACGGGCCGCAAATTATGCCAAGGAACGCGTCGTCTTTGGTCGGCCCATCGGTCAAAACCAAAGCATCCAACACCCGCTCGC
>JANNMV010000211.1:0-7881 GCA_031398205.1 Pseudomonadota bacterium
GGCCGTACCGTCGGGATTCCAACCATTGTTGCTAATGAACAGATCACCGTATTTGATATTTTTGTACCACGCCGTCGTGCTCTCTTTAAATTTCGTAAACACCTTGATCTGCAAAGCGTCGCCGTCGGTGGTGATGTCGAGTCGATCGACATCAAAAATGGTTGGATTGCCAATCACGTCACCCCAGCCGTGATCATTGCCACCCCAATAGTTGTCGTTAATGGTTTGCGTTACCGGTGCGGAAATCGCGGCGCTGGTGACGCCTAAAAACGCGATGGGTAATAATTTAAGTAGCAGCGAATTCATTTCTAATGGTCCTTTTCTAGTTTCATCGCCGGGAAAAATAAACCCCGGCACGAGTTAACTAGCAACACCCGTGCCAGGGGATTCATGTTGCTGTTTGGAAACGAGTTGACAGTCTTGTGACAATCGAAATGTAAAGTTTCCCGACAGAAAATCGACGTGGAAACACTTGAAATCGCTACGTTTGTTAAAATCTGTTACAGAAAAGTTTGCGATCGGAAGCGATCGCCACGAGAGAATTTAGCTAGACAATAATAGTTCGGCGGCGTGTTGACGCGTTGCGTCGGTGATTTTTACGCCACCGAGCATGCGCGCGATTTCCTCGATGCGACCCGATTGATTGAGTTGTTGCACCGAGGTACTGGTCGCGCCCTTGCTGGTGATTTTGCTTACCGTGAAATGTTGTTGTCCTTGCGCCGCCACTTGCGGCAGATGAGTGACGCACATCACTTGATGTTGTCCACCCAATTCACGCAACAATTTTCCAACCACTTCCGCGACACCGCCACCGATGCCGGCGTCGACTTCATCGAAAATCAGCGTCGGCACGCGGGCAATTTTGCTCATCACCACTTGCAGCGCCAAGCCGATTCGCGACAGCTCGCCGCCTGAGGCAACTTTATCGATCGGGCCGGGCGTGACGCCGGCGTGGCCGGCCACGGTAAATATCACCTGCTCCAAACCGTTCGCGCTCGGTTCCTCGCGCGCGGCTAAATCAACGACAAATTTTCCGCCTTGCATGGCCAGTGTTTGCATCGACGCGGTGACTTTTTGCGTCAGCGTTTTTGCCGCTTTTTTACGCTGCGCGCTGAGGTTGACGGCGAGGCCGCGATAATCCGATTCCGCCGATTGTTCGCGTTCCAACAGCGCGTCGATACCGGCGCCACCGCCCAGCTCCATTAGCCTAGCATCGCAGCGCGCCAGCAAATCGCCTAACTCCAGCGGCCGAATTCGATACTTGCGCGCCATGTCATGCATGGTTTCCATGCGCGTTTCGACTTCCCTCAAGCGCCCCGGATCGATGTCCAAACGCCGCGCGTAGTGGCGCAGCGCGTAAACGCTTTCTTGCAGTTGCAAGGATGCGGGTTCGATGATGTCGATCACGGTTTTCAGTTCCGGATCGAACTCACTCAAGGTCTTCAGACGCTCGACCACGGCGTTGATTTGCGGCAGCAGAGCGGTGTCGCTTTCTTCCAACGATTGTTGCGCCCCTTGAATTCCCTCGATCAAGCTTGCCGCATGATTTAAGCGACTGTGTTCGGCCAACAATTCATGCCAGGATTCCAACTGAAAATCCAGGCGCGATAATTCCTCGCGCTGAATCGCCAATGCCTCGCGTTCTTGCTCCATTGCCGCCGCGTTGGTCTGCCATTGCATGCGCTGTTTTTTGATCGCGTGCCAAGCTTCGAAGGCCTGAGCCACTTCACGTGCAGTCGCCGTGGCGGCGGCGAAGTCGTCGAGCAATCGTTGCTGTGCGCCCGGTTGTAGCAGAGCTTGATGCGCGAACTGGCCGTGAACCGCGACTAAACCGTCACCGAGCTCGCGCAATTGCGCAACGGTGACGGAGCGACCGTTGATGTAGGCGCGCGATCGGCCCACCGCCTCCACGACGCGGCGCACTAAGCAGGTGTCGTCTTCACCGGTGAGGTCATTGTCCGCTAGCCAAGTTAGCAGCGACTTTGAACGGCTCAAGTCGAACTCCGCTGCGACCTCCGCCCGCGCTTTGCCTTCGCGGACGACGCTCGGATCGGCGCGTTCCCCCAGCGTTAAATTCAGCGCATCGATGAGAATGGATTTTCCCGCCCCGGTTTCGCCGGTGAAAACCGTGAAGCCGGGCCGGAAGGATAATTCCAAGGCATCCACGATGACGAAATCGCGGATGGAAAGGCTGAGCAGCATTAGAGCTTAGCGCTCCAGTGTAACTTCTGGCGCAACATGGCGTAGTAGTCGTAGCCGTGGGGATGCAGCAAGCGGATCGGCTCGTCGTGGGCTTTCACGACGACTTTGTCGTCCGGCTCCAAGTCGAAATAGGACTGCACGTCGAAATTCACGCGCGCGTTGGAGCCGCGAATTAACACGATTTCCACCAGCGACTTACTCGGAATGACGATCGGTCGATTGGACAAGGTATGCGGCGAAATTGGCACCAAGCCGAGCGCTGGCAACGAAGGATGCAGGATCGGCCCGCCACTGGAAAGCGAATAGGCAGTCGAACCGGTCGGCGTGGTGATGATCAAGCCGTCGGAACGCAGGTTATAGGCGAACTGGCCATCGACGTAAACTTCGAATTCGATCATGCTGCCCATGGCGCCGCGGCTGACGACGACATCGTTCAAAGCGAGGGTGTTGAACACTTTGCGGCGTTTACGCACCACCGATGCGCCGAGCAGCATGCGATCGTCGTAGGTGTAGCTGCCGTCGAGCATGGCGCGCAGCGTCGTTTCGATTTCATCGATGGGGATGTCGGTGAGAAACCCAAGCCGGCCCAGATTGATACCGATGATAGGCACCTGGTGCGGCGCCAGTGTGCGCGCCACGGACAACAATGTGCCGTCGCCACCGAGCACCAGCACTAAATCGACGTGTTCGCCGATCTTTTCCAGCGGCGCCGTTTTTAACGTGTGCGGTTCGAGTTGCGCGGCGGCGCGGTCATCGACAACAACGCGGTAACCAAGCTGAACCAGAAATGCGATGACTTGCGCCAGTGGGCGGCTCAGATTCGGGCTGTCGTATTTCCCGATGATGCCGACATTCTTGAATTTTTTCCCCATGGCCGGATTAAATCACACTGCCGGGGAATTGACAAAGTTAGGTGCCTTCTTACGGGCCGTGCCAGGAGGCAAGCGGGACGCGGATCTCCGGCCATGCCATGCCAGAAGGCAAGCAGGGAGCGCCTCCTGGCGTGCCGCTAACGTTGTGCTTTAGAGCGTACCTTCGGATGAATGCCCGCGCGTAGCGCGCCGATGGCTTCTTCGGCGCTCTTCACGCTGGCCTCTTTCGGACAGAAGAAATCGTTCATCAAAATTTTCTGGTAGGTCACCGCGCCGGATCCGGTGACTGCACCCCATTTCGACGCGCGAGCGGCAGACCAGGTGCCGTCTTTGCGGCCGAGGTGATAAAGCTTCTTCTCGCGGGTTTCACAGCGGATGCCCTCGTGGGTGACGTTGACCGCGCCGGCATTAGAACGAATCAGCATGGTGTAGCGTACAACGTTATCCGTGCCGATAGACACCGACTGGCTGTCGACGAAAAATTCGTTGCTGGTTGCGGCCATCGCGATTTGAATCAAATTTTCATCGCGCGGATAGGGCGGCGGCGTGACAGATTCTTCCACCCACTCGCTTTTTTCCTTTTCGCTGTCCGGCGCGATCACCGGATGTTGGTTAATCGGTCGTTGGGCATGACTAACGAGCGGCAATGATAAAACCAGACCAAGCAACACAGCGTAGCTAAAAGGCAAAATAGTCCTTAGGTTGAGCGTGAATAAATGTAATCACGGGTGAGGGCGTATGCGGGTTGACCCTCGTCGTAGGTTTTTCCCGCCAGCACTTGATGCAACGCATCCCAATTACGCTCGAATGCCACCGCGAAACCGGCCATGTAGGTTCGCCAGATACGAAACTTTCTTTCGCCGACCAACTCGAGTGCTTGGTCGTGGTTGGACTCCAGGCGGTCTACCCAATGCCACAACGTCTTAGCGTAGTGCGGACGCAGATTTTCCACATCGTAACATTCCAGTCCCTCGCGCGACATGATCTCCAACACTTTTGAGATGTGGGTCAACTCCCCGTCGGGGAAGACATATTTGTCGATGAACTTGCGGTTTTCTTCATCCATGGTTTGGTCGTCGAAGGTGACCGAGGTGATGCCATGATTCATCACCAAGCCGCCGGGCTTGAGCAGATGGTTGATCTTGCGGAAATACAGCGGTAAATTGCGCACCCCGACGTGCTCGAACATGCCGACGCTGGCGATTTTGTCGAACGGCTCCGTTTCTGGCAGATCACGATAATCCATCAACCGCACCTCGATCTTATCGGTCAGCCCGTGGCTGCGAACATACTCGGTCACATAGTCGAATTGGTTTTGGCTGATCGTGATGCCCACCGACGACACACCATAGTGTTCCGCCGCCCACAAAATCAGGCCTCCCCAGCCACAACCGATATCGAGAAAACGCTCGCCGGGCTTCAGCGCGAGTTTGCGGCAAATATGATCGAGTTTTTGTTCCTGTGCCGTATCGAGACTATCGTCCGCATGCTTGAAATAAGCACAAGAATAGACGCGGCGCTGATCCAGCCACAGTGCGTAAAAATCGTTCGACACGTCGTAATGGGAGGAAACCGCCTGACGATCCGTTTGGCGCGTATGGCGCCAAAACTTTAATTTGCTGAGGGGGGATGAGCGTTGCGCAGTCCTGGGCAGCGCGATGAGCGGCGCAAGCACATCGATCACATCGCGGATGCGGCCCTGAAAATCCACATGCCCCTCAACGTAACTTTCCGCAAACTTTCCCAGACTCGGATTGACCAACAACATCAACGTCGACGGCGATGAAAATTTCAGCGTTGCAACATGGGGGGTTTTTCCCAGCACCTTTTTTTCGTTCCACAGATCGACAGCCACCGGCAAACCTAATTCGGCTATCTTCCTCTCCAGTGTATCGGCGATCGTATTCGCAAACATGGCGCATCCTCTCAATGTGGAGATATTGTAACCAAGTGGCGGTTTGTGGTGAAGACTTAGGTCAAATTTGTTGCGAATTTTCTACTCAAGCCAACCCATCGCGATTGTGGCGCCTTAGTTTTGGTGGAGGCAACGGGAATTGCCCTTGCAAGCGCAACCCGGCTCGTAGGCGCCAAACATTGCCAAGGCACTGTTTGGAGTCCGACTCACCCCCGCGTCCGTACCGGACGCGGATTCGATTTTCGCAAACGTCGATAAAAATTTAAAAGCCATCCGAAAAAACGGGATGGCTTTTACATTTTGGTGGAGGCGGCGGGAATCTGCCTTGCAGGCCGCGCTCGTGCTTGCAAGCACTCTTCGCTCGTGAGGCGTGGAAACAGTGCGCAGGCACTGTTTCACGTCCATACTCGCCCCCTTGTCCGTTCCGGACGCAGATTCAATTGCCAGTCAGCATTCATCAAAATGTAAAAGCCATCCGAAAAAACTGGATGGCTTTTACATTTTGGTGGAGGCGGCGGGAATCGAACCCGCGTCCGCAAGCCCTCTACAGGCGGTTCTACATACTTAGCCTAATCATTTTATTTAACCTGACGCATGCCAATCGGCGGGCCCTCGTCAGGCGAGTTACCTATTTTTTAGCACTGGCGCAAAGTAACCCTGCGTAGCGCGATCTCGTACGAATGACTCTGCATCCTTACCTTGCGGTTCGGACCCGGCCCACGAGAAAGCCGGTGCAGAGCCTAGCCGGTATTAGGCGGCTAGGGCGTAGTTGTCGTCGTTGGCGACTATTGCGTTTCCAGTTGGATTTACGAGGTAGCTGGTCCTCGGTATGCCCCACGCTGCTTTGCAACCCACGTCGAAACCAGGTCGCCCCCGTAATTGGTGCAGTAGAGAAGACATTGTACCGCATCGAGGAATTTTCAATGGCATTGCCAGGAGGGGCGTGGATACTTGATAGTGGCGAGGCATGTGCTGGGAGCCGCGCTGGTACTGGGTGGCCTTGGGCCATTGCCTCGTGGCGAGCCTGAAATTGCGCTTAGGGCTTCAAACAGAGATGGTCTTGCTTTAGTGTTATTATGCACGCTTTACTGTACATTATAAAAGTCTATGATGCCGATCACAACCCGCGACATTATCCCCCTCACTCATGCGCGCGCCAATCTCTCGGAATTAGCGGATGAGGTCAAACTCGGCGCGGAAAAAATTATTACTAAAAATGGCGAAAGCTACGTCGCCCTGATCGATGCGCAACGCCTCGATCACTACCACCGGCTTGAGCGGGCCCACATTCACTTATTGCTACTGCACGAAGCCGAGAAAGGCCTAGCCGATATCGAGGCCGGTCGCGTGTCGAATGCCAGAGCTTCATTGGGGAAACTTAAGAAACGCCGCGCGGCCGCGCGATAGTGCCCGGTTCTCCCAAGCAGTCGGCGGCAGTCAAGTTCACCGCCAACTTTGAGGCGAACCTAGCGGCCATTGAAGTCTTCCCGACGGAAAGACAGTTTGCACAAGGGTACGATCGTCTGCTGGACGAATTGGGCGAAGTTGTCGTTCCGAACATCGAGCGCTTTCCCGCCATGGGCCGACCCTTTTTTGCGCATGCGGCACAGTCCATCGAAGCGCTTGCGGTAGCCGATCGTTTACGCGCTAGGCTAGCGAGGCTGGCGGACAACGCCGAGTTACGCGAATTCGTGATGCACGATTACGTCATTCTCTACGCGTTGGTAAGAGACAGCGCTTACTTGCTTTGCATCAAGCATCACCGGCAATTGTCGTTTGATCTCGCTAGTTTTTGGTTTGATGCGGGCTAGCCCGATCAAGGTGATGTGGATTTGAGCGGTAAGTAGATTCTGGCGGATAGTCCCATGTCCCGGCGCTTTCAAAAATGGCCTTGCCAGGAACCGCTTGGATATTAGCTCCTGGCGCTGCACAACTGTAACGCGGCGCTGGTATTGCGTGTTGGCGATGTATGATTATTGAATTCAGCGTGTTGCCCGGATGCAATCCGGGGTTTCTCTGTCCCGGAAGCTGCTCCGATTGTTCCGGCTACCTGCGCCTTAGTTCTGCTTTTGAAAGGTCAGGGGTGAGCGTAGACCACTACTCTTTCAGTTCCGCGATGCGGTTCTTTATCCACGCCAGATCCTTCTTCCAAACGGCGTTGCTGGGGTCAAGCTTGGTTAGGCGTTCTGGGATCCCTAGGCCTTTATCAAAATTTCGCCGGGATTGTTCTCTTGAACCAGAACTTCGGCGATTCGTATGAAGCTGACAAACAAATCGCGCTGCCACCCACTATTGCCGGCATCCTTGGCGGCGAGGGTTTGACGTATCTTCAACCCATCGCGAAAACTGCTGAGCGCCGCGGGGGAGATCGCCCTGGGCGACCAGACGATATAGGTACTGATCGAAGCGGATCGCCACGATCCGCACCGTGGTTGCCTCGTGGCAAGGCATGCCATGAGAGCCAATGGCCCGAGGCCAGTGGCTAGCCTAGGGCTACGTCGTATCCATGCGGCTCCCGGCGCTGCCGATTTAATTGGCCAGAAGATATTTCGTGACGAAAATGCCGATCATTAAGAACGCGATGCCAAGTTTCGCGGCTACGCCAATGACGATGCCCAGCCACGTGGCGAGGCCAACTTTGCCGGCTTGAAAGGCATCGCGCCGGGCGATGAATTCGCCGGCTGCGGCGCCGACGAACGGGCCGACGATGAGTCCGAGGAATCCGAAAAATAAGCCGAATAGGGTGCCACCAATCGCGCCGATGATGGCCAGGCGGCTCGCGCCGACTCGTTTTGCGCCGAAGACGGCCGCGAGGTAATCGATCACGAAAGCAAGAACGGTGAGTATGCCAAGGACGATGAGGGTGATGGCGCCGACTTTGTTGAAGCCATC
>JANNMV010000250.1:0-11190 GCA_031398205.1 Pseudomonadota bacterium
AGCGCCAATGGCGCACGCACGCTGGAACACTATCGCAGGCTTGGCCTTGTTCAGGGAATGAGGCGCATCGGCTTCCCCCACGAAACCGCGTATTTCACCCGCCTTGCGCAGGATGAGTTGGCGCGTTTACGTTTGTCGGGCATGGATAGCCTTACGCGCGACGATGCCGTGCCCGGCACCTGGTTCACGCCCGAACTGCCGCAGCGCATGCAACAAATTCGCGTCGAGAAATTTCTCTACGATCATGCAGCGGCCATTCCCAGTATTTCGCTGCGCTACGGATGGTGCGTGAGCGCTGTTCAAGATCTCGGCGATGCCGTCCGGACCACGACCGAAGATTTCAACACGGGCGCAACCAAAGTCCTGTATTCAAAATATGTCGTCGGTTGCGACGGCCCGCGCGGACTCGTGCGACGCAGCCTGGGCATCCGCTACCGTGGTGAAGGCGGGGCAGAGCGCGAATTCATGGGAGGACAGATGGTCTCGACCCATTTCCGAGCGCGGCAACTTTATGCAATGGCAAAAGGACCACCGGCCACCATGTATTGGACCTTCAATCGGACGCGCCGCGCGGTGCTCATCAGCGCCAATGGCCGCGATGAATTCTTCATGTTTTCACAAGTCGCGCCGGGCGCCGAACTGACCGATGACGCAGTGCGTGGTTTTGTTCGCGCCGCCGTGGGTGTCGCTACGCCGATCGAGATTATCGCGAGCAAACCGTGGATCGCCGGCCATAGCCTGGTGGCGGAGCGTTACGGGTTGGGCCGGACCTATATCGCCGGCGATGCGGCTCATCTATTCACGCCAACGGGCGGCTTTGGCTACAACACGGCGATTGACGATGTTGCGAATCTCGCTTGGAAACTCGCCGCCTGCGTGCAAGGTTGGGGCGGTCCGGCATTGTTGCCCAGCTACGAACAAGAGCGCCTGCCGGTTGCCATTCGCAATACTGAATTTGCGGCACGCTTGTCCGATAATATCGGTAAGATCACGATTGCGGATTGCATCGAAGACGCGTCCTTGGATGGCATCGCCGCACGCCAAGCCCTGGGCAAGCTGTGTCTGGATCATGCGCGGTTGGAGTTCGATTGTCCCGGACTGCAACTCGGTGTGCATTATGGCGATTCCGACATTATTTCCCATGACGCCGCGCCACCGGCGGATGATCCGAATCGCTATTTGCCATCGGCCGCGCCCGGCTCACGCATGCCGCATTTGTGGCTTGATCGACAGATTTCCACATTGGACCGCGTACAAGGAAAATTCACTTTGTTTAGGTTGGGTGGCGCCGCAACGAAAGTCGCACCCCTTCGCAACGCTGCCGATCGGCATGGCGTGCCGCTTGATATTGTCGACATCGAACACACCGAAGTTCGCGACGCGTATGGTTACGATCTGGTATTGATACGGCCCGATCAGCACGTCGCTTGGCGAGGAAATTCGATAACATCAGTGGCCGAAAAATTGCTCCGAAAAGCCACGGGGTGGCAGTGATACAATTCGCCGCAACTCGATTTAAAGCATAAATTTTAATCGTTCATCATGGCAGAAAATTATCAGGGCTCGGGCTATCGATTGCCCGAGTATGCATTTCGTATTCCAGCGGAGATGTCCAACGGAACACAACCGCGTTATCCCGTGGTGATCGTGGGTGGTGGTCTTGCGGGTCTGGCGGCCGCATGTGATCTAGCGGTGCGTGGGATCCGCACGGTATTGCTCGACGACGACAATACCGTCGGTGTGCGTGGCCTGGCATCCCGTGGCATTACGTACGCACAAAAGAGTCTTGAAATTTTTCAGCGGCTCGGTATTTATGATCGAGTTAAAGCCAAAGGCGTCGAGTGGTCTCACGGCAAAACGCTCGCCGACCGGGATGTGGTCTATTCATTCGATCTGGCCTCCGCCAGCCTGTCCATGCAGCCGCCCTTTATCAATATTCAACAGTTTTACATCGAATGGTTTTGCGTCGATCGTATCGGCGAACTCGGGCTAACGGATCTGCGCTGGAACAGCAAGGTGATCGGCGTTGAACAATGTGATGATTTCGTTCGGCTTGAGGTCGAAACGCCCGCCGGGAATTATTCGATCGAGGCTGATTGGGTGCTTGACGCCAGCGGGGTAAACAGTCCGATCCGCGACGGGCTCAAGCTGCCGGTCCATTCCGCCCGTGGCCAGGATCGTTGGTGTATTTCCGATATTCGCTTCAAGCTCGACGCGCCGCTTGAGCGCTGGACCTGGATTGAGGCGCCGTTCAATGAGAATCGCGCCGTGTGGCAGTTACCCATGGGTGACGGGGTGTGGCGGCTCGACTACCAAATGGACGCCAACGCCGACCCGGATGCGGTGAGCAATGAAGGCGTGGTACGTTCGCGCTTGCGTCAACAATTGGGCGAAGATCGCGAATTCGAATTGGTTTGGGTGGGGCCTTACGCCTACCGCACCCAGATGCTTGAAAACATGCGTTACGGGCGAGTTTTCTTTTTAGGCGATGCGGCTCATGTGATGAGCCCGTTCGGCGGGCGTGGCGGTAACAGCGGCATTCAAGATGCGGAGAATCTGGCGTGGAAGCTCGCGTTGGTGCTCAATGGCGATGCGCCCGAAGGTCTGCTGGACTCCTATCAAGCGGAGCGCCATCCTGCCGCGGCACACAACATCAAGACTACGTCGCGCACCACGCGATTTCTTTCGCCGCAATCCAAGGCCGAGCGTATATTGCGCGAGGCAGTCATCAGTCTTGCGCGCGACTACGCGTTTGCTCGCCCGCTGGTGAATACGGGACGCATGTCCGTTGCCTACAGTTACGCTGCCTCGCCGCTGACCACTAACGGCGGCGCAAGCGTTCCGAATGTCCCGTTGACCCTGCCTAACGGCGCAACGGCGACGCTGCTCGATCTGTTTAATAATAAAAATTGCTTTCTCGGAATTTGGTTCAGCGCCCGAGGATTATCGGCACGCGACGTGCGGATGCTGCAACAACTGCAACGCAAGGAACCGTTACTGCGGCTCGTCGTGTATTCTGAATTTGGCGTCGGCATGCCGACGCTGGGTGATCGCGGCGGCAAACTGCTGCGAGCGCTTGGCGTTGGCGTTGATTGTGTGTGTTTGATTCGTCCCGATATGCATCTTGCCGCTAGAGTGGACTCACCGACGCTACCACGTATTCGCCAGGCGCTAAATCAAGCCTTGGGAAAAAATGGAAATCAGTAATGAAGATTGAACCGAATATCCCCGATCCTGACGGCTTCTACGAGGCTTTGGTGAATGCGCACGAGGGTTTGAGCGAGCAGGATAGCGCCGCCCTGAACGCGCGGCTGGTATTCCTTCTCGCCAATCAGATCGGCAATCAGGATACGTTGCTAGCCTGTATGGACGCTGCCACTGCGCGGATTCGTTCCCCGCGAACCTGAGCGTGTTGTCCGCGGCTGTAATTTGGCCTCTTACACACGCTTGAGGGAATTACCGTTTTGAGCGATAATGCCAGGCTTCGTTACGACCACAACCGCCGTAACATTTGATTATTAAAGGAATAAATATGAAAACCGGCATCCATCCCGCCTATAAAGAGATTAACGTAGCCTGCAGTTGCGGCAACACGTTCAAGACCAGTTCCACCATGACCAAGGATTTGACCGTGGAGGTTTGTTCCCTGTGTCACCCGTTTTATACGGGTAAGCAGAAGATTGTCGATACCGCCGGTCGGGTCGAGAAATTCCGCCAGAAATACGCGCTCAAGTGAGCGGTTCTTGATACACTAAAAGGGCAGCTTCGGCTGCCCTTTTTGCTATGCGGAGATGGACGAGCTCAATGAAAATCAATCAATCAGTTTCAAATCGTCCAGGCGTTATAGTGCTCGCCGCAACTGCGTTTGATGAACGGCACGTATCCGGGCGGCGAACCCCAGGCGGGCGAACTCAGCAAGGTAATCGACACCGCTTCCGGCGGCATACTATCGGCAGGACTCCCATTTGACCGACTTGGCGGCAAACAAGGCTAAATCCCTTCCGTTCGCGTTGGAATTTGACGGGACGGCAACGCCCGCCAAAACGGCGCTGTTTTTGTTGGTCGTGCTGTGCTGGTTGCTGCCTGGGCTGGTTGGACACGATCCGTGGAAACCGCAGGAGGCACAGACCCTCGGCGTGGTCTATGGCATGTTGCAAAGTGGCGACTGGCTCATCCCCATGCTGGCCGGTGAGCCGTATCTCGATAAGCCGCCGCTGTATTATTGGACTGCGGCTGTCTTCGCCAAGGCTTTTTCTCCTTTAGTGCCGTTACATGACGGCGCGCGCCTTGCCAGCGGGTTCTACATGGCGCTGGCCATATTGCTCGCCACCGTGACGGGCGCAAAACTGTTTGGGCCACGATTCGGTCGGGTAACGGCGCTTATTTTCATCGGTTCGTTCGGGCTTTTGGTTACCGCGCACATGATGTCCGCTGAAACGGCGGTCGTTGCCGCAACCGCGCTGGTGGTCTACGGCCTGGCGTGGATCGGCACCAAGCCCATCCTCGCCGGACTGCTGATGGGAACGGGAATCGGCATTGCTTTTCTCGCCAAAGGGTCGGCAGCCGGTGCATTGGCTCTGGCAATGATGTTCGGTCCGTACTGGGTGTTTCGCGTCTGGCGCACGCGCGCCTTCGCCTTCGCGATAGGTGTCGCGTTGCTGGCGGCGTTGCCTTGGATACTCTGGTGGCCGATTAACTTTTTCGTTGACTCGCCGCAGATCGCGATGGAATGGCTCTGGCTGCATGATTTTGCGGACTTTGGCGATGTTTTTTCCGCGCTGACCTTGGGCCGAATTAGTTATTACATTGGTCTCTTGCCGTGGTATGGCTGGCCGGCGTTACCTTTAGTGGCCGTTGCGTTCTGGTTTGGTCGGCGGCAACTTCTGGGTGATCCGAAAATACAGCTTCTAGTCGGCGCTTTACTCGGTGCGTTCGTCGTCATTTGTTTGACCGGCAATGCGAGCGAGGTGAATGCCCTTCCTATTTTGCTACCGTTGAGTTTGATCTGCGCCAGCCGCATTGATGAACTCAGGCGTGGCACCGCGAGCGCCTTGGATTGGTTCGGCATGATGACGTTTGGCTTGCTGGCCGGGGGGCTTTGGCTCGGATGGTTCGCGTTGCTATTCGGTTTTCCGGAATCGATCGTGCATTATTTGCAGAGCTATTTGCCGGGCTACCAACTAGAGTTTCGCGTTATCTCGTTTGTTCTCGCGCTGGTGTTAAGCCTACTGTGGTTGATTTCGATTACCCGCGCACGGCAATCGAACCGCCGTGCGATTGTCAATTGGACCGCAGGCATCACCATGTTTTGGATGTTGGTCATGACCTTGTGGCTGCCGTTTATCGACGAGGGCAAAAGTTATCGTACGACAGTCGCCTCGCTAAAACGTGCGCTGCCGAATCCAGCCGACTGCGTTGCCAGTCGCGGATTGGGTGAATCGCAGCGCGCGGTGTTGGATTATTTCGCTGGCCTACGCACTCGTAGATTGGAGCGCTTGGTCACGAATGATTGTGATTACCTGTTGACGCAGAGCGTGCAGAGCACACCGACCGTGGAAGATCCGACCGAGTGGCGAATGATGTGGGAGGGCGCCAGACCGGGCGATAGGGTTGAACTGTTCCGCCTCTACCAACGTCTCAAATAATGTCACTTTCCCTGTGCTTCAACTTTCCTGCGGATTCCGGCCAGCGTTTCTTGCGCGGCCGCCTGATTCGATCCTTCTAAGTTTGCGCCGCGTTCGGCGGCCGCGAGCGCCTCCGGCAAACGACCTAATTCTGCCAGCACTTCGGCCAGATTGTTCCAGCCGATAATGGACTGCGGATGCTGCTCCGTGGCCTGACGGAACGCTTGTTCAGAATCGGGCAGATTGCGTAACGCGTAGCGCGAGTTACCGAGACCGACCAACGCCGCCAAGTCCCCCGGCCAGCGCTGCAACGCCGCGGCGTACGCGGTTTCTGCGAGAGCGGGCCGACCTATTTTTTCCATTTCCAGGGCGCTGGCAAAAAAACTTTCGCGCGTGGCGGTCTTTGGTACTTGGTTGGGCGGCACGACGACAATGGCCCAATAATTGCTGCGCTTCCAGGTGTGTTCGAATGTTGTCAATGGTAGAACCTGACGCTGTTCTTTTCCGGAACGCAAGATGAGCGTTTGTCGTGGTAAATCGTAACCGACCACCACGGCATAATGCCAAACCGGATACCACTTAAGTGCCAGGTTTTGCAGCACGATAACTGGATTCTCGTTAGCGACTTCGGTGAGTAGATCTTTGATTCGCCCGGACATGGTCACCGCGAGCATACCTTGCCGACGTGTCGCGCTGCGCATTTCAACTTGTAAGGAGCCTTGACGACCCGGGAGAAAAACTTGCTTCACCAAGTCTTCCGGCCGGATATCTACACCTTTGGCTTGTAGCGCGGTCGCCAGCGCGGCCGGACCGCACTGATACTCTTCTTGTGGAAAAAATGGAACGTCGCGAAGTTCCGTTTGCGCCGGAAGATCGATCGGCGGATTTTTTAACAGAGCCCGGCTTTCGAGCGTCGCGCACCCGCAAAGGATCATCCCAAAAAGCAACACGCCCGCTAGGTTGCGGGCGTGTTTTAGTTTCGAGCGAATCAAACGGTTACTCGCGCGGACCAACCGACCAGGGGAAGATTTTTGTCCATCCCAAAATATCTGTGATCACCAACACGATGAAGACTATCAGTAACACGATAAGCACGGTTCCGGCACCGCTACCTGCGGCGGGAAGTTCATCGATCTTGCCGGCGACTTTACTTATTTCCTGATCAGTCATGGAGGCAACACGCGATGTTGCATCATCGGCGTTCACGCCCATCTTTTGCATTTGTTCCCGCACGTCGGTGCGGGCCATAAACGCTTCAACCTTGTCACGGTTTTGCGCGGTTAGTGTTTGGTCTATGGCATTTTCAGTTCCGATCATGGCGGCATTGGAACTGCTCATTGGCAAGTGCAGAGCGAACAACGAAACAATTAAGAAGCGGGCAACGAGGCGGAAAAAACTACGGTTCATGATTATCCTCCGTGAATGTTCATGTTTGGAAATAGAACCATACCACATGAACGGTCGTTTTCACAGAGATTTGAGGCTTTAAATTCCGCGGTGACGGTTAGTCACTTGCATTCGGTGCCGCCAGTCGTGCATTGCAAAATCGAATCGACTCGGGATAGGGAAAAATATCCTCCACATGTCCGGCGGAAATACGATCTTGTGTGGCTCTCCAATAGTCTGAATCGAGCAGATCCGCATGGTGGGCCATGAAGCGTTCACGAACTTTGGGATCGGTTAGCAAAAACCGTGCGAATTCTTCCGGAAATATATCGTTTTGTGCGACCGGGTACCACGGTTCGGCGGCCATTTCGTCTTCGTCGTTACGCGCGGCCGGAATGCGGCGAAAGTTGCAATTGGTCAGATAGTCGATCTCGTCATAGTCATAAAACACGACGCGGCCGTAGCGCGTGACGCCGAAATTTTTGTACAACAAATCGCCGGCGAAAATATTCGCCGCGGCGAGCTGCTTGAGCGCGCGGCCGTATTCGAGCATGGCGTGATCGCGCTCTTTATCGTTTGCCTGGTCCAGATAAATGTTCAGCGGCATCATGCGCCGCTCGATATAAAGATGTTTAATAATCAAATTGCCGCCGTCCTCCTCCAGTTGCGAGGGCACAAGTTTGTGTAACTCATCCAACAGTTCGGCGGTAAAGCGTTCTTGCGGAAATGCGACGTCGGAATATTCCAACGTATCCGCCATGCGTCCGACGCGGTCATGCAATTTCACCATCAAGTATTTGGCCTTGACCAGATCGCGGTTGGTATCTTTCGGCGGCGCGACGACGTCGCGAATCACTTTGAACACATATGGGTAAGACGGCAAGGTAAACACCAGCATGACCAAGCCCTTGATGCCGGGCGCTATGATGAAATCATCGCTGGAATGTTTCAGGTGATGCAAGAAATCGCGGTAGAAAAGCGTCTTGCCGTGTTTTTGCAAGCCGAGAATGGTGTATAGCTCCCACTTCGGCCGGTTCGGCAACATGCTCTGTAAAAATTCCACGTACGCCGACGGTACTTCCATATTGACCATGAAATACGCACGGTAGGAGCTGAACAAAATATCTAAATGGTAACCGCTAAGCAGCACCGTATCGAGATACAGCGTACCGTTTTGATTGTGCAAAATCGGTATGGCGAACGGCGATTCGTGATTGCCGTTGATGATTTTTCCGACCAGATAGGCGCCCTTGTTGCGATAGAACAGCGAACTCAATACTTGAATCTGATTGTTCGCATCTAGGTTAAATGGCCGGGGTAACTGCCGCCGCCACGCATGCAATATGTGGCGCAGATCGCGCTTCAGATCGATGAACGGTCGCCGCAACGCGAGATCCGCGAAGATCTGCTCGAGGGCGCGGCGCAATCCAACTTTACGTGGGTAGTAACAGCGGTAAGCGGGCGGATCGGAATCCATGTACTCCGTCGATATGGCCGGTCGCACGAAGATGTAGTCGTTGTGAAAATAAGTGCGATGCAAAATGCTGCAGCAAACGGAATTGAAAAAACTTTCGGCGAGCTCGGGCTGTTTGTGATTGGTCAATAAACCAACGTAGTCCAATTTAATGCGCTGCCACTCAGATCCCAGGGACTCGGCGTGAAACATCTTCTCCAGATACTCGACGGACTCTTTCACCCGTTGATCGTAAAACAATATACGGTCGCGGTTGGCTTTCTGACCAACGGCCCAATCGCCTTCGTCAAAACGGGGTTTAGCCGCCTTGCTCGTTTCCTGAAAAATTCGATAGTGTTTGTTGAAACCATCCAACAAGGCGCGCGCCACCGCAAACGCGATGTTGGTATTCGTAGTCGGCTCGGCGCGCTGCATCGTCTCTATTTTCATGGGGTCGTTGTTTGTCATTTCAACTGAGATGTGGCTGCGACAATCTGAACGGCAGGTTGAGTGGACACTCCGCGCATTATGCTCTATCACGCCCACTGCAGTAGAAATCCGGCAGTTTTGTAAGGGCAATCCACGCTGAACGGTACTGGCCTGGAACGCAATACTAGCTTGCCGTTCCAAGTGGATGCCTTGGAAAGCCAGTATCCAGGGGCTGGCCCGAGGTGGCCTAAGGCCATAGGGCCATGCGCCTTCTGGCAATGCCTATTTAAGGTTACCGATGCGGCAACGATCCCATACTGCGTACAAACGTCGCTGCATTGTCGCGCATATCGGCGAGTGTCATGCCGGGGCGATACAGCGCCGAGCCCAAACCAAATGCCGTCGCACCGGCCTTCCAGAAACCAGCCAGCGCATCGGGTGCGATGCCGCCGACTGGAATCATAATCGTATCGCTGGAGAATACAGCGCGCAGTGCCTTCACCACGGGGGGCGCCAATAATTCCGCCGGAAAAAGTTTCAGTCCATCGGCGCCCGCAGCCAGTGCCGCGAACCCTTCCGTCGGCGTTGTGATGCCGGGTGTGCAGATCATGTTCAGCCGCTTCGCCGCACCAATTACCGCGCCATCGCTGTGTGGCATGACGATGAGCTGACCACCCGCGTTGTGGACGCGTGTGACATCGTCAACACTCAGTACGGTGCCCGCGCCGATTAGCAAGTGGCCGCCAAAGCGCTTTGCAATCGCGGCAATGCTGTCCAACGGCTTGGACGAATTCAGCGGAACTTCAATAATGCGAAAGCCAAGTTCGATCAGAATTTCCACAACCGGGATCGATTCCTCGGGCGTGATGCCGCGCAGGATGGCGATGAAGGGGAGCGGGGTGAGGTATTGGTTTAGCATGGCCATTATTCATTTCCAGTTGCCATCCTGAACGCAGTGAAGGATCTGCTTTTGGTTTTTGTGCCGCCGTAAAAAGCAGATCCTTCACTGCGTTCAGGTTGACATGTTATTTGATAAAGGGGTGCACTTCAGAAGACCTGCAGCTTGCGCCAAACGAAACAACCCGATTGCCGTGACATTCTCGTCGGCAATCGTGGCGCCCATGCCCGAGTAACCCAGCGCGCGTTGATAACGGTTCGCCAAAACGGGTTCGGCGATAATGGTAACGCCACTCGCATGGTCAAATGCTTCCAGCGCGCCGCGTATTTCGTATCCAATCAATAGGCCGGAGAGGTAAGCGTGGAGCCCTTCCGCAGGGAGGCGATTAAATAGCGCAAGGGTGCGCACGCTGAACAATTGTTGCAATAGTCCCGCGTGATTTACGTTCTTGCTCATTGCGTAGTCATAGCCTTGTTTGAAGCACTCGACATCGTCCGCGTTTCCTTCCATGGTGCGGCCAAGTATGCTGTGTTTGCACAGCACGGCAAATATTTCGCCGGTCATGAAGGTCGCAAATTGAGTGATTCGATTTTCTTCGACGCTTACCCATTTGCTGTGGGTTCCCGGCAGAACAAATAGCGATTGCATCTCAGTGGGCTTCAGCGCGCCGATGATTTGCGTTTCTTCGCCGCGGATCACATCGGGCACGCCCGCAGAATTCTCTGTGCTATCGCCGGGGACAATGGCAACGCGTTGCCCTTTTTTTGTGGCCAGCGAAACGAATTTCTGTGCCAGATCATCGATGCTTGCGGGGCAGGGCACATAGGGCGCTTCGAGCCATCCCTGGCGGCTGCCGATCATGCCACAAGCCAATACAGGAGCGGCTCTGGCCCTAGGCCACCCAGCCAGGCCATTATTTAGCCACGAACCGCAGATTTCCTCGAACGCGGCGTCGAAATTGTTATCGGGAATTTTCAAGATACCAAGAGGTGCGGATTTTTTTTCCAGCACGTTGCCGGTGCTGTTTAGGACATAGGCGCGTAGCGAAGTCGTGCCCCAGTCGAGAGCAATGAGCGCCGGATCCGTCTTGTCGATGTTGCTCATATGCGATGAGTTGATACGTTGCAATCGCGCGTTTTCTCCCCTTGAAGGGGAAGGCGTCCGGGTTAGATACGTCCAAACTCCACAAGCAATTGCGCAACGGTCTTGCCGTTCGCGATTTCCCGCCGCGTGAATTCCTCGCGCTCCGCTTGCTCGCGCGCCAGTTTGAGTACGTCGTCGAGCTTGGCATTCGGCACCACCGTCACGCCGATTTCATCGGCAATGATCATGTCGCCGGGCTCAACAATCACGCCGCCGCAAGTGATCGGTACGTTGACGGCCACGTCGCTCTTACGGCC
>JANNMV010000299.1:0-5291 GCA_031398205.1 Pseudomonadota bacterium
GCCGTTGGTGCGATTGCTCATGATCGACAGATACACGTCGAGCATGCTCGAAAGCATATCGCGATAGGCTTCGACGCCATCAATAATTTGCGCGATGTGATCGCTGAGATCGCGGAAATAAATTGCTGTTGATTCTTGCAATAACGGCGTGGCGTCGTGACGCAGCGTGCCGATCAGTTCGCGCAACGGCCACACCGCTTTGCGCAGGATAATCATTTCGCGCTTCAGGCGATGGATCTGTTGCAACGTATCCGGTTGCGGTTTTACGGCGACAATATCTTCGATCTGCTCGATTTTGTCGCCGAGCTTCTCCATCACCACAAAGTAATGGTCGACCACTTCATCCATGATGGAATATAGCAAATAGTCGGGGCCGAGCTTGCGGATGCGGCCTTTCGCTTGGCGGATGCGCTCGCGTAGCGGATCGAGCACGTCACCCGGTTTGTCTTGAAACGATAGCACGAAATTTTTCCCAAGCACCAAACTCAGTTGCTCGATAGCCATCTCTTGCTCGGCATCGTTATAAGACAACATTTTCAGCACCACATACAGGTAGCGGTCGTGATCTTCAACCTTCGGCCGCTGGTCGGTATTGAGAATGTCCTCCATCACCAGCGGATGCAGATCGTATTGCTTGCCAATCTTTTCCAGGACGCCGATATCCTGGATGCCGTCAACGTTGATCCACGTCACCGTGTTGGATTCTTTGTAGACTGCGCAATCATCCGGTTGCTCAATTTCGCGCTCGGTCAGGTCGCCGTCGATGTAATCGAACAGCGTGATCTTGGTCGTGCCTTTCGGTTTATCGCCGAGATAAACCAACGAGCCCGGCGGCAACCCGGCTTTCTTCGCACGACGTTTCATGACGCGCTTAGTCATCGCTATGCCATGGGTGAGTTTGGACGGAAGCTATTGGAGCAAGGGCGATTAACTTGCCGCTGAGATTTGTCAATGTGCCCTGCCAGGAGGAAAGCGGGGTGCGGCTCCCAGGCGTAATGCCTTGGAGAGCCGCGCCAATACTGGGTGGCCTCGAGCCATTGGCTCAACCGTAGGGTGCATTTATGCACCAAAGGGTTTGAACGGTGCATGAATGCACCCTACCCACTTAATACATATGCTGACCACCGTTGATCGAGATGTTCGCGCCGGTGATGAAGGCTGCTTCGTCGGAGGCAAGGTAAACGATCAGTCCCGCCACTTCTTCCGGCTTACCTAATCGGCCAACCGGAATTTGCGGAACGATCTTGGTATCGAGTACCTCTTTCGGAATCGCCATCACCATCTTGGTGCCGATATAGCCGGGCGACACGGTGTTGATGGTCACGCCTTTGCGCGCGACTTCTTGCGCCAGCGCCTTGGTGAAGCCATGCATACCGGCCTTTGCAGCGGAATAATTGGTCTGACCGAACGCGCCCTTTTGCCCGTTCACTGACGAAATATTGATCACACGCCCCCAGCCGCGCTCAACCATGCCGTCAACCACCGGCTTGGTCATATTGAATACGCTGTTGAGATTGGTGTTCACGACCGCATCCCAATCCACTTTCGTCATTTTCTTGAACGTGGTGTCTTTGGTGATGCCAGCGTTGTTGATGAGAATATCGATGTTACCAACGTCGCTTTGAATCTTTGCCACCATTTTCTGGCACGAATCGAAATCGCCGACGTCCACTTCATAAGCCTTAAAATCGTAGCCATGCTTCGCCTTCTCCGCGAGCCACTCTGCCGCGCCGCTGCGATGTGGTGAGTGCGTCACCAATACCTTGTAACCCTGATCTGACAACTTG
The DNA here is from genome assembly GCA_031398205.1 of Pseudomonadota bacterium. Classification (GTDB taxonomy): domain Bacteria; phylum Pseudomonadota; class Gammaproteobacteria; order Burkholderiales; family JALYOK01; genus JALYOK01. Next base: position 1,788 of record JANNMV010000299.1, read on the forward strand.
GTACAAATCGCTTCTCCCATACCACCCATACCGCCCGTTACCAATGCAATTCTTTGTGCCATGATTTCCCCAAAAAGTTACTGAATAACCTACATGTCATTCCCGCGAAAGCGGGAATCCATTGTGCCTTCGCTACTGCCAATGCCGCATGGATTCCCGCCTTCGCGGGAATGACAAAAAATCAATCGCAACGCTCCATGACGTATCTTCCCGGCGCTGCTTCGATTGCCTTGTGTTTCGTATTTCCCAATTTCGAACGTGCCGGAACACCGCGCCCCGCTTGCTTCTTCAGCCAGAGTGCCCAGTGATTCCACCAACTGCCGTCGACCGATTTTGCTGATTCCAACCACGCGTCATTACCTTTGCCGGTCTTGCCGTCGACCCAATAATTCCGCTTATTTTTTGACACCGGGTTCATTGATCCAGCGATGTGTCCGCTCGCACCCAGCACAAATTCCAACTTGCCGCCTAAATTTTGCGCGCCAGTAAAACTGCTGGTCCAGGGTACGATATGATCTTCTTTCGCGGCGAAAATATAAGCCGGCATATCGATGGCGCCTAAATCAATTTTCTCGCCGCACATGGTGAGTTTGTTTTTCTCGATCAGCTTATTTTCCCAATAGAAATTACGCAAATAATAAGCGTACATCGGGCCGGGCAAATTGGTCCCGTCGCTGTTCCAGTAGAGCAGATTGAACGCTTCCGGCGTTTTACCTTTCAAATAATTATTAACGACGTATTGCCAAATCAAATCGTTAGCGCGCAGGCTGGAAAACGCCATCGCTATTTCCTTACCGGAAACGAGTCCACCCTTGGCCAATTGTTGTTCGCGCTGCTTCACCATGTTCTCGTCGATGTAGGCGCCGATGTCGCCGACGTCGGAAAACTCCAGTAGCGATGTCATCAATGTCACGCTGGCTACCGGGTCTTCGCCGCGCGCCGCGAGCACGGCAAGTGCGGCGCTGACTAACGTACCGCCGACGCAAAATCCGAGCAGATTAATCTGATCGGTTTTGCCGATCTCGCGCGTTACATCGATGGCTTTAATAATACCCAGCTCGAGATAATTATCCCAAGTCAGATGCTGCTGATCTTCTTTGACATTGCGCCACGACACCATAAATACGGTATGGCCTTGATCGAGCGCGAAACGCACGAAAGAATTCTCCGGCTCCAAATCCATCAGATAAAATTTATTGATGCATGGCGGCACAAGCAATAGCGGCCGCTCACAAACCGTTTTGGTAGTCGGCGTGTATTGAATGAGCTGAATTAGCTCGTTCTCAAACACCACGGAACCCGCCGTGGTCGCGATGTTCTTTCCGACGGAAAATTTCGATTCGTCGGTCATGGAAATGCGGCCCTTCTCGATGTCCGCCATCAAATTTTTCAGGCCGGTCGCCAGGCTTTCTCCTTTGCTGTCGAGCGCAAGTTTCAGCACTTCGGGATTGGTCGCAAGAAAATTCGATGGCGACATCGCGTCGACATATTGGCGCGCGAAGAACAACATTTTGCGTTTGTTTTGCGGATCAAGTTCGGTTTTTTCCACCGCGCCGATCAGCCAATCGGAGGCGAGCAAATAGGATTGCTTGATGTAATCGAACAGCGGTATCTCAGACCATTCCTCGCCGTTAAAACGCCGATCGCCTTTGGCTTCGGCTTTTGGTTGAGTTCCACCCGCGTTCTGGCTGAAAAAATTCTCCCAGAGCTTCCTCTGATTCGCTTGATAAATCTGCTGTTGCTCGGCCCATTGCGCCGGCTGTTGCGATAGCGCGCCCATGAATTTTTGATAGGTCGCGGCAAAATCGCCGTTCGGTTCGAGCGTGAGATTAAAACGCTTTTGCCAATCATTTACCATCGATTGGTTGGCTTCGGAAAATTGTTTCAACATCGCTTCGATCGGAAACGGCGTGGCGTGCGACTTCATCATTCAGTTCCTCCAAATGGAATGTATCAAAGCAAGCACATTTTTGTTTGACTGCGACCTATTATAACGCAGCGTTACCGCATTTTTGACTAGCGGTGAAGGATTTGCTTGCTGCTAGAAACACTATTGTTGCACTGCAACATTTATCTGTCAAGCATTTGGAGCCGTTGCGTATTTAATTTACCGAAAATATTTAGCATCCTCGAAGAGCCGCATGGATACGGGCTCTTCAGGCATGCCTTGCCGGAAGGCAAGCTGGATAAGACTCATGGCACGACTAGTTTTTTATTTCCCCGCGATCACAATATCATCGCTGCGCTTTGCATTCGCCGACACCTCACGGCACAATCTCAAAAACGCATCGATCCCCGGCGTGCGATATTTTTGTTTGTGCAACAAAAAATGAAACTTACGGCGCAGGTCGATTTCTTTCAGTTTCAATTCGACCAAACTGCCGCGGCGAAACGATTCCTTCAACGCCAGGCGCGACACGCAGCCGATGCCCAGGCCCGCTTGCACGGCATGCATGATCGCTTCGGTATGCTCCAACTCCATGCGAATTTTGAGCTGATCCCGCCACGGCTTGAGCGCGCGATCAAGCGTTTGCCGCGTACCGGAACCAAACTCACGCACGATCCAAAATTCTTGCAAGGCGTGTTCAATCTTCACGCCGTGCCGCTTCGCCAGCGGATGATCCGGCGCGCAAAACACCGCCAACTCGTCGGCGATCCAATCGGTCATCGCCAAATCCTGATCGTCGTACTCGCCCTCGATCAACCCTAAATCCAACTCGAAATCTTTGACGCGCTCGGCGATGTGGGTGGTGTTGTGCACTTCGAGCTTGACCTGGCTACCGGGATAACGGCGCATGAATTCGCCGATCAATAACGTGCCGAGGTAGTTACCGATGGTCAAGGTCGCGCCGACGCGCAGCGCGCCGAACGCTTGGCCGCCGGCGAGAATCGCTTCGATTTCGGCGGCGCGGTCGAGCAATTCCCGCGCTTTCGGCAATAAGAGTCGCCCAGTTTCGTTTAGGCGCAAGCGTTTGCCATTGCGGTCGAACAAACGACAATCAAATTGATTTTCCAATTCTGACAGCGACGTACTCGCCGCCGACTGCGACATTGACAGCCGCTCAGCCGCCACGGAAACGGTGCCAAACTGGCCGATGGCCGCAAAAACTTCGAGTTGCCGGAGTGAATAACGCATTCTTATATCAGTAAATTAGATAACTAGTATCTAAATTACCTGATTTTCCGAATTAATGCACGTCGCTATACTTCGATTTCTTCATTAACTGGCCGCTGGCACGAAATCATGACAACCGTAGGCATCGAGCGAGTTCTAGACGTTCATCATTGGAACGAATCGTTATTCAGTTTCAAAACCACCCGCGACCAGGGTCTGCGTTTTGAGAATGGTCACTTCGTCATGATCGGCCTGCAAGTCGAAGGCAAACCGCTAATGCGCGCCTACAGCATCGCCAGCCCCAATTACGACGAGCATCTTGAATTTCTCAGCATCAAAGTGGACGACGGCCCCCTCACCTCGCGCCTGAAAAACCTCAAAGCCGGCGA
>JANNMV010000330.1:0-8160 GCA_031398205.1 Pseudomonadota bacterium
ACAAAAAACTGTTTCACGTGTTACCACCCCAGGTGCTTAACGCCAAGGCGCTACTGGAGTATGCGACTAAAGCCGCGAAAGCCAAACGCATCGGTGTGTTACACGATTCGGGCTATGGCAGTGTCGTGATGGCCGCAATGAAATCCGTGGCCGGCAATTACGCGGTGGAATTCGTGGCAACCGAAAAGTTCGAGGTTGGCGCTACCGATGTGACGACTCAGGCGGCCAAGGTTAAGGCGGCGAATCCAGACATCATTCTAGTCATTGCAACCTCGCCGATCCCGTTTCGAAACGTGAAGCAAATCGGCATCAAGCAACCGATATTGGCGGCAGTGGGTTCGTCCAGTTACGAGTACGTAAAAGGCATGGGCGAATTTGCCGACGAGATCGCGTTCGCCGAGTTCTTGGTGGCGGAGGAGCCCCTGCCACATCAGAAGGAGTTCGTGGAGTTGTACCGTAAAGAGTACGGTGCGCTGCCGAAAACCTATGAAGCGGCAGGATGGGACGCCGTTCACATTCTCGCCAAGGCGCTGGAAAAAGCCGGTCCCGATGCCGATTCGGAAGCGCTGGCAACCGCTATTCGAAGGGCAACGCAGGGCGTATTAGCCACCTATGATTTCGCCCGCGAAGACATGACGGGAATCGAGTTATCGAGTTATACCTATTCGAAATTGGTGAAAGGTCAATTCACTCGGCTACCGTTCGTTAACCGTAAATAGCGTAGTTTATGTTGGCGCGGAAATCGTCACCCATGCGCGATTGAACGGACCCTAACGTCCCATTCGGTATGACTATCTCGTTATTCATTCAGTCTATTTTTGCCGGCATATCGAATGGTTTCGTGTATGGTTTGATCGGACTCGGCCTTGCAGTCATCTTCCGCGGAACTCGGGTCATCAATGCGATGCAGGGCGAGTTCTGCGTGGTGGCGGGAATGGCCGCCGTTATTTTGCTGGAACATTGGCGCGTTCCGCTGGTGGTTGCGATGCTCTGCGCGACGCTACTCGGGGGCGCGCTAGGCCTTGTGCTCGAACTCGTGCCGGTGCGCGCTTTGCAGCGGCGCGGCGGCACCGACGATAGTTATCTGCTGCTCACGCTTGGCGTTGCTTTCGCGATTTCGGCGCTGATTCTCTATGTCGTCGGACGCGATTCGCTGGCGCTGCCAGGAATCGGTGGCGAAACCATGCTGTTCGTCGCTGACGCCGCCATTCGCGTCCATGCAATTTGGCTGGTCATCATCAGTACCGTCGTCATGTTGGCCCTCAAGTGGTTTTATTCTCGTACCCACATCGGCCTATCGATGATGGCCGCGTCGATCGACGCTGACGGCGCGGCCACCACGGGCATCAACGTGCCGTTTATGCGCAGCGCAACGTTCTGCCTCGGTGGTCTCATCGGCGGGCTCGCGGGCGTTCTCGTCACGCCGCTGACCACGGTGCATTACGCCATGGGACTATTGCTGACGCTGAAAGGATTTGCCGCCGCGATACTGGGCGGACTTAACAATCCCTTCGGAGCGGTCGTCGGTGGTGTAACGCTCGGCTTGCTCGAAGCGCTCGCCATCGCCTTCGTGTCCTCCGGCTACAAAGATGTGATTGCGATGTCGATCTTGATCTTCATCATGATTCTGCTGCCGAATGGCATGTTGGGTCGCCGCACCCGCAAGGGGGGGTGATGGCTGTGCCTGCGATGTTGCGCGCCAAGCTCCTGCCGTATGTCGTCGTCGGCGTGGTGCTTTGGGCCGTGCTGCCAGGCTTGGTCTCGCGACACGTCGTCGATCTGCTCATTTTCGCCGGCTTGTATACCATCGCCGGGCTGGGCGTGTCGTATCTGCTGGGTCATTGCGGCATCGTCTGCCTGGCGCAGAGCATGTTCTATGGCATTGGCGCTTATTGCGTCGCGTACTTCAGTGCCCAACACGCGCTGCCGAGCGTGGTGGCATTTGTGGCGGGCGCGATGCTCAGCGCCGCCGTTGCGTTTGCGGTAGGCTGGCCGATTCTGCGTTTGTCCGGACACTTTCTCGCGCTTGCCACCTTGGCGCTCGGCGTTATCGCACAAGTGCTGTTCCTAGAGTGGGATTGGCTGACCGGCGGCACGCTCGGCATTGGCGGATTGCCCAAACTTCAGCTATTCGGTTGGGACCTCAATACTCCACAACGCTTTTACTATTTGGTGTGGCCGGTCGCTGTTGTAGTCATGTGGCTCAAGTACAACCTCACCCATTCGCGCAACGGCCTTGCCATGCGCGCGATGCGCGATGCCCCTGATGCGGCCGCGGTCGCGGGTGTGGAAATTCATTTGCTCAAAGTGCGCATGTTCGTGCTCAGCGCGATTCTCGGCTCGTTGGCAGGCAGTTTGTTTGCGCATTACGTTGGGTTTATTAGCGTTGATAGTTTTGGTATCGATCGTTCCATCAGTTTTTTGCTGCTCGCGGTGTTGGGTGGCGTCAATACGACTTGGGGCCCGGCGTTAGGGGCATTGTTCGTTACCCTTGTGCCGGAACTGCTGAGTCGCTTCGGCGAGATTCATGCCGTGCTGTTTGCAGTCACTCTGGTAATTGCGGTTATATTTCTGCCGCAAGGCCTGGGCGGCGCGATTGAACAGCGGCTGCGCAAAGACTCCGCGCGATGAATAAGGCATTGTTATCGCTACGCGATATCCGTCATAGTTTTCGTGGCCTGCATGTGCTCAAGCGTGTGGCGCTTGAAGTCCCAACCGGCGCCTTTGTCGGGCTGATCGGCCCAAACGGCGCGGGTAAGAGCACGCTTTTCAACATCGCCTCGGGTTTTCTCCACCCCGATGGCGGCGCCGTTTTCCTTGACGGCACGCAACTCAAGAAATGTTCTGTGCAAGAACGCAGCCGTCGCGGGCTGGTGCGGACTTTTCAAACGCCGCAAGTATTCGGCGCCATGACCGTGCTGGAAAATTTGATGGTCGGCCGACACAAGCAGACGCGTTCCGGCATCGTCGGCAATTTGTTCCGTTCGCCGCGGTCGAGCCAAGAGTATCAAACGGCAAGACAGGCGGCAACGTCCGTGCTGGCGCGTTTTAATCTGAGTCATGTAGCCGCGCACAATGCCGGGAATCTACCGGCCGGGCAGCAACGCATGCTTGAACTCGCGCGCGCCTATGTGGGCGAGCCGCGTCTGTTGTTGCTCGACGAGCCGTCTTCGGGACTGAACAACGAAGAGATTGCGCAACTTAGGCGCATGCTGAACGAACTGAACGGCGAAGGAATAACGATTCTGCTGGTTTCCCACGACATGAATTTGATCGAGGCTGCGACCAACATTCACGTATTGTGCTTCGGCGAAATCATTGCCATTGGCTCCATGGCGGCACTACGCGAAGACGCTCGCGTGCGCGAAGCGTATCTGGGAATCTAACATGCATCATCCTATCCTCGAGGTAAAAAATCTTGCCGCGGGCTATGGCAAATTGCCGGTGCTGCGAGATATCAGCCTCAGCGTGACGAGCGGCGAAAGTGTCGCGATCGTCGGCGCCAATGGCGCCGGCAAATCGACGCTGGTTCGCGCGATTTGCGGCTTGATTCGAACGTCCGCCGGAACCATTTTGAAGGACGGCGCCGACCTTACCGGCCGCACCGCCCATGAACGGGCCCGTCACGGCGTCGCGGTGGTACTGGAAGGGCGGCATTTGTTTGGCGAGTTGTCGGTGCGCAATCATCTTATCCTTGCCCAAACGCAGGGACGCAGCCGTAGTGTGTCGCGTTTTTCTCTTGACGATATTCTGCGTATGTTTCCCTTCCTGCGCGAGCGCATGAGCGCGCCAGTTGAACTGCTCAGCGGCGGCGAACAGCAGATGGTGGCAATCGCACGGGCGTTGCTGTTACAACCGGAACTGTTAATCCTAGACGAGCCGTCAACGGGGCTCGCGCCGAAGGTGGTTAAAGACATCGTCGCGGTAATCGGCGCGCTACGTTCGCGTGGTATGAGTATTGTTCTGGTGGAACAGAACGCGGCGTTGGCCGCGACCACGACCGACCGCGCCTACGTGATGTCGCTTGGGCGCGTCGTTCACGAAGTGGCGCCGGGTCAATGGTCGCAGTTTCTTGGCGATGAGAAGCTGACACGAAGTTACTTGGCGGGTTAACCCACATGCTGGATGTTCGCACCATTCGCTTGTTCGTCGCGGTTTATGAGGCGGGGAGTATCACCAAGGCCGCGGAGCGCGAGCACATCGCGCAACCGGCGCTTACGGTGCGCCTCCAACAACTCGAAGACCAGCTCAACGTTAAGCTGTTCGAGCGCACGCCGCAGGGCGTAACGCCCATGCCGGCGGGCCGGCATTTCTACGGACTGTGCTTGGATTTGCTGAAACGCTTCGACGCCGTCGGCGCGCAGATGATCCAGTTTAATGGTGCGGTGGCCGGCGCCATTACCGCAGGGATCATGCCGTCAATCTGCCATGGACCCCTGGCGCCGATGCTGGCGCGCTATTGCAACGACTACCCGAACGTCGAAGTGCGTATCGTCGAAGGCTTGAGCGGTACGCTGGCCGGCTGGGTGTTAAACGGCGAGGTGGACTTCGCCATCTGCAATCGTCCGGCGTCGCCATCGGGGTTGGAATCGCGTTTGCTGTTGAGCGACCGGCTGGTGCTGGTTTCTGCTCGAGGCGCTGCCTTTAAGCCCTTCGCGCCATGCAAATTGGATCAGATAGGCGCACTCAAGCTGGTGTTGCCTTCGCGTCATCACACCTTGCGCCACGCGCTTGATCAGCATATCGATCGTGGCGAATTGTTGCCGGTTAAAACCTTGGAGATCGACGGTCAGAGCGCGACGCTACAGTTCGTGGCGCATTCGGATTGGTCGACTATCCTTCCTGCGATCGCTTTAATCAACGAGTTCGGCTCGCATCGATTCACCATTAATCCCATTGATGCGCCGAATTTCAAGACGGAAATCTATGAACTGCGCTCGTCGCGCCAAACGCTGTCGCTTGCCGCGGAGCACTTTATTCATATGCTGGAGACTAGTATGCGCGCTGCACCCGCTATTCCCTCTCCAGCCGACCCGACTTGAGCGGCAATCGCCGATCGCAATGACGGGCATCGTAAATGGGTATTGGCCGATGTTGAGCGCTGCATCATAAACTGACACCCTTCCATTCGTCGCAATAGGGATAATTATTATGCCGCCACCCAAAGTTATTCTGCAGCTCTATCCGATGATTCCTGCCGCCGACGAGGAGGATCGCAAACGTCGGCGCCCGCTGGGCCGCGATCGCGATTTATATCATCGCGCACTGCACGATTGGCCCGATATCATCCGTGCCGCCGAGGAGTTGGGCGTTTGGGGCGCCAGTACGATTGAACATCACTTGCATTCCGAAGGCTATGAGGTCGGGCCGAGCCCCGGCATTCTGAACGCCTGGTGGGCTTCTCAGTTTAAGAAAATTCATATCGGCGCCCTCGGCTACGTGATGGCCACGCAAGATCCGATTCGGGTAGCGGAAGAAACCGCCTTACTCGATCACATCACCAAAGGCCGCTACTTTGTGGGCTTTGCGCGCGGCTACCAATCGCGCTGGACGAATACGTTGGGCCAATTCACCGAATCGCGCGCGACCCTTTCGGACGGTGGCAGCGATGACGAGCGCAATCGCGAGATTTTTGAAGAACGCGTCAACATGGTACGGGACTGTTGGGAACAAGATTCCGTGCGCCTTGACGGCAAGTATTACCAAGCACCGTTTCCTCTTGAAAGCGGTATCGTCGGCTATCCGGCGCGAAATATCGCCCGTGCCGCGGGCGCAGAGGGCGAAGTGGACGATAGTGGCGCGCTGCGCCGCTTCAGCGTCGTGCCTGCACCGTATCAACGGCCGCACCCGCCGATTTTTGTCGCCGTCACTCGCAGCGAGCCGTCGGTGCGCTATTGCGCGCGCAACGGCTACACCGTGGTCCACTTTTCCAAGGGTGAAGGCGTGGCAAAATCGGCGCAAATTTATTGCGATGAAGCCGCGAAACATGGTCGTCAGTTCAAGTTTGGTCAGCGCCAGAACGTTGTGCGCTGGCCGCATATTGCCAAAAACGAAGCGGAATATCACCATAAGCTGACCCAGTATGATTTGGATATCTACAAGAATTTCTATTCGCCGTTCTTTCCGCAACTGCCGGCGAATGTAGATTGGGTGCAAAACATGAAAGAATCGGGGCTATTCTTGGGCGGTACGCTCGAACAAGCGCGCGCCCTATTTCAACAGGAATGGGCTAGAGTTCCGAGCGAGTACCTCACGTTGATTTGGCACTACGCGCAACAACCGAAAGACGAAGTGATTTGGGAATTGGAGCAGTTTATGAAACACATCTGGCCGACGCTCGAGGCGGTAGAGTCATCGGCCGCGAACTAACGATGCGAGGGGAAGGGAATTAAAATTTTGGACAGCATCGTCACGGATTACGCAATTGACCCAATGGATTTGCGCCGGGCATTGGGTAATTTTGTCACGGGCGTCACGGTCGTCACCACACGCGGCGTCAGTGGCGAGTTAGCCGGTTTAACCGTTAACTCCTTCAGTTCGCTGTCACTATCTCCGCCTCTGGTAATGTGGAGTCTTGCACTTTCAGCCGCCAGTTTTGCGGCATTTGAAGCCTGCACGCACTTCACAGTGAATGTGCTCGCCGAAGATCAGATGCATCTGGCGGAACGTTTTGCGCGCAGTGGCGGCGACAAATTTAGTGGCCTGGCGTTGCGCGAAAGCATTCCCGGCGTACCGGTGCTGGACGGTGTTGCGGCAAGCTTTAGCTGCCGCGCCGCGTCGCGCTACCCAGGCGGCGATCACGTCATTCTGATTGGCGAGGTGTTAACGTATAAACAAAGCGCGCACGCGCCGTTACTCTATGCGCGCGGTCGCTATGCGCGACTCAAAGACGAGAAATCGTCCTCCTGCTAACAGGTTGGCATAAACGCCGATCGTTTACCCACCGCCATTGCGCAAAAATAAAATCGCGCTTGGCGGCGCCCATATCGCGCCTGCGCTTTCCGGTTCTATTCAAAACTAAAGCCGGGTGTGCGGGTGTAGTAATGCAGCGCTTCATCTTGGAAGATCAATGCGCGCATCCGCGCGCTGCCGCGATTGTGATGCGAATGCAACGTGGTGGGCGGCGTAATCTGCACCGCGCCGGTGGACCAGTCAACGCGCTGACTGTCGATCAAGGAATGAGTGCCTTCGCCTTGCAGGGCTAAGGTCACGGCCACGCCGTTATGGCGATGGGCGCCCTGGTTGCCACCCGCCGCCAATTCGCGATAACGCAGCCAGCCCGCGTTCATTTCGTCCCAAGTTTGATCACCCCAGGGCACGTCGCGCGCCGGATCGGGGTTGGCGGGATTTCGCGCCGAGTTGTCCCACGTCATATCGAACACGATACGGGTTCCGCTTGGAATTATTTTCAGTTCTTGAAATTGATACACCGTTTGCCAACTGAAATCATATTTCGGCACAGACAATAAAGCGGCATCAAACTGTAGAGCAAACCATTTTCGGGAAACGTATGCGCAACGATCGCGAATTTAAAAACTGTAGTTATTGGAACATCAGAAAGTACCTTTGCCACGAGCCGCTTCCACACTGGCTCCCAGCAACACATGCCCTGCGAGCCAACATCCACGGGGTGGCCTCGGGCCACGGGGTGGCCTCGGGCCATGCGGTGTCCGGCGATGTCGTAGGGTGCATTTATGCACCAAAGGATTTGAACGGTGCATGAATGCACCCTACCTACTGAATTATTGAAAACATTTACGCATCTCATATTTCGGCGGTACTTTGTTCCACGCCTTGCGAGGCGAATTGCTCGCGCGCCGCCGCGAGAGCCGGGAGTGACTGGCGAACGATCGAGCAGCCGATGCCATGCACCATTAATTCAATCGCTTTCGCGTCAGAAAGATAGTGAAGTTCGTGGCAGGCGCCGGTTTGATCCAACAGGCGAAAATTGTCGACGCGGTTGCTAGGTTGAAGTGCGTGAACTACACCGCTCAACGCCAAGCTAGAAATGATTGCGATCGTGATTCAGAAAACACTGATGATACAAAATCTTTACTCGCTTAGTATTCCGCCGAGTATATCTTGATGGCCGATTGAGCATCAACTCGTCGCGGATCCTTAAAACAAAACTGGCGCGGTTCGCACCGCGCCAGTGTCCTA
>JANNMV010000335.1:0-3693 GCA_031398205.1 Pseudomonadota bacterium
ACCTGCGGAGTTCCGCGATCGCCTGGATACGATGAAACTCAATTATCGATCGCGAAAATTGCCGGACTTCGGTCTGTTCCAAATGTTTACCAAGGATCCCGACGGGCTCACCATCGAGTTGAATTTTTTTGGTCTCACAGAACAACCCGACTGGGGTGGCGAGGATTATTCGCAAATGCCCAAAACGGCTTGAGCAAGCTGGTCCAGTGTAAGCAACGGGAAGTATCTACGATTCAGGTACGTTGGCGCCAATGAAAAGAGCCTACATTTCTGTAAGCCCTCGATCAAACTGGCGCGCCCGGCAGGATTCGAACCCACGACCCCTTGGTTCGTAGCCAAGTACTCTATCCAACTGAGCTACGGGCGCGTTGCATTGGAGCCCGGATTGTAACAGATCGCCAACCGGCCCGACAAATCCACCGTCGAAACCGACTGCCGGAATCGATTTTTATCTTGCGCCGTAAGCGTAAAAAATCTTGGCTTAGGCAGCGCGATCAATCGGCGCTTTGAACACCGCGGAACGCAATAGTCCGATTCATCCACGCCGCGGTCGCCGCCACGCCGCCAAAACTGAACACGTGCACGCCGACCACGTTGCACGGGGTGTGACCAAGGCAATATTGGGCGAAGGCGACCAGTTGTTCACGCGGATCCGTGTGCATCACCAACTTCACCGCGCCGAAACCTTGGTCGCGCAGTGCGCGCAGCGATGCGCTCACGCCGCAGCGCTGGGCGTAGCGCAATAGCGCCAGGGCATCGGTCGGCCCGGCCAGGCCGATGTACACCGAGACGCCGGGAAATCCGCGCGCCAACTCAGAACAGTATTCGACAATGCGTCCCGGTGCGAAAGAAAATTGCGTTAACACGTAGGCGCCCAAGCCTTGTTCCGCCGCGATCTGTAGTTTTTCTTGCAGCGCAGCGGCCAGTTTATCGCGAGAAATACGCGGATGACCTTCGGGATAGCCGCCAATGCCGACTTCATGAATGCCGCACTCGCCGAGCAAGCCTTCGCGCAGCATCTCGATGCTGTCGGCGTACGGTCCAAGCGGCTGTAACTCGTCGCCGCCGATCAACAGTACTTCACGCACGCCAGCTTCTTTTACCGCGCGCTTGAGAAATGATTTTGCCTCGTCGCGCGAAGCGATGCGGCGCGCCGCCATATGCGGCACCGGCTCCAGGCCGACCGCGCGCACTGCGTTGAGCGCGGCAAGAGAATCAGCCAGGGTATGGCGCAGTAAGTGGTTGACGTAAACCCGCGTTCCGACCGGTAGCAGCGCCGCGATTTCGCGCGCGTCCTGCGGCCGATGGGCGCTCATTTCGATGGAGCCGTAGGCAATCAGATCCGCCACGGCACGGGTCATGTCATTGGCGCGGTTGGTGACTTGGGATGAAACGTCGATTTCCGGCATGTTACGACCTCGGCTTTAATTATTCGAACGCGCAGTGTCCTACGCTACTCCTTTCGCAACGGGCGCGTCAATCGCGTCAACGGCCGAGGGCATCGCCAGATGCCGCACGGATACTGCTTCGTGGCATGGCATGCTCGGAACGGCAAGCGCGGCGCGGCCCCTGGCAATGCCATCCGTACTGTTGGCCTAGCCGCGCGAAAAATTTTTGGAAGCCTTGGTGAATGAATGCGAGAAAGATATTCGCCAAGCATTTGCTGCCCGGGCCGCGCGCTTGAACCAAATCTACCAGATTGAAGTCAAGGAGGCGCAACACGGTGACCGCGTCATCCCCGGCCGCGCACTCATCGCGCCCGGCGGCAAACACATGTTGTTGAAACTCAGCGGCGCGCGGCATCACGTGGAGTTAAAGGATGGGCCGCTAGTCAATCATCATCGTCCGTCGGTCGATGTACTATTTAGTACCGTCGCCAAATACGCCGGCAAAAACGCACTGGGCATCATCATGACGGGGATGGGCGACGATGGGGCGCGCGGCCTACTGGAAATGCACGAAGCCGGCGCCCGCACCGTCGCCCAGGACGAAGAAAGCTGTGTCGTCTATGGCATGCCGAAAGAAGCGGTGAAACTCGGCGGTGTCGATAAAGTTGTGGCGCTGCATGCAATTTCGCACGAAATCCGCAACATCATGCGCTAGCGGCCCGCGCGCCAAAGAATCTCAAACTGGACAGGCAGAACCGTGAGTAATACTCGCAATCAGTATATTTCGATGTTTGCCAAATTCGCACACCGCCTCGTTGACGAGCGACGAATCCGCCACCACCTTGCGCGCTTGGTTCGATTTCTGATTTAGCGCGTTGTACCTGCGCTCGAGTTGGAAACAAAACACCCCTTATGTGGGCCGTTTTGTCGATTTGGCGGAGGCGGTGAGATTCGAACTCACGAAAGGTTGCCCTTTGCCGGTTTTCAAGACCGGTGCAATCGACCACTCTGCCACACCTCCGATTTACTGCATTTGATTCGCAGCCGGTAGCGGTTTTAGCTACGACTAACCTAAAGGTCAGTCTACGCTGGCGGAAGCTACGCGTCCGCCAAGACCGGTGCAATCGACCACTCTGCCCACTCTCCATTTGCTCTTTACGTCAAACGACCGGCTGTCGTAGGGTGGATCAAGCGCAGCGGATCCACCATCTCGACCATTGGCCGTCACCTTTCTTTGACGGTGTGGTGGATCCGGCGCTACGCGCTTTGATCCACCCTACCGTCACAACATCTGACATTGTGAGAAAAGTAGGCGATGTCACTTTTCGCGAGCGAGAATTTTACCACAACGCCTTTAGCTAATCGGTTTGCTGAACTTCGCATTTTCTTGCTCTTGCAGCATGCGCCATTGCACTTTGCCGGTAGCGGATTTTGGCAGCGGCGTGTCGCGAAACTCGACGATGCGCGGATATTTGTAGGCCGCCATGTTCGCTTTGCACCAATCGATAATTTCTTGCTCCCGGACTTTTTCGCGGCTCGCTTGTTTCAGCATCACCACCGCTTTAACGGTCTCGCCACGATAGGCGTCCTGGCTGCCGATAATGCACGCCTCTTGAATGTGCGGGTTTTGGTACATCATCGCTTCGACTTCCGCAGGCCAGACTTTGAAACCCGATGCGTTGATCATGCGTTTCAAACGGTCGACAATATAGAAATAACCTTCCGCGTCGACACGGCCCAAGTCGCCGGTACGGAAGAAGCGTTTGCCTTCGAACTCTATGAAGGCCTCCTCCGTAGCTTGCGGATTTTTCCAATAGCCTTGGAAAATTTGCGGGCCGTGGGAGATGATCTCGCCCACTTCGTTTACCGCTAGTTCTTGCAACGTCTCGGGATTGATCACTCGCGCATCCGTATCGAAAATCGGAATGCCAAGGCATTGTTTTTTCGGCCGCTCGGCGGGATTAATGTGGGTTGGGGCCATCGTCTCCGACAGGCCATAGCCTTCGATATAAGTGAGCTTGCACAAATCCTGCAATTTCTGCGCGATCGCTTCCGGCATGGCCGCGCCACCACCGCCAACGCGCGTGATGCTGGAAAGATCGTATTCCGCGATCCTGGGATTCATCAGAAAATCGATCACCATGGTTGGAATATTTGTCCACCCCGTCACCTGGTAACGCTGCACCATCATCGCCGCGACCTCACGATCCCAGCGCGGCAGCAGCACGATGGTCTGACCATAGTAAATCGGCCCGTTCATGCTGCCCTGCATGCCCGTGACATGGAAGAACGGCAACACGGCAAG
>JANNMV010000414.1:0-3026 GCA_031398205.1 Pseudomonadota bacterium
ATGAAACAAAACATGGAAGAGTTGATCCACCATTTCAAACTCTTCACCGAGGGCATGCATATTCCGCCCGGCGAATGCTATGCCGCCGTGGAGGCGCCCAAGGGTGAGTTCGGCATTTATCTTGTGTCCGATGGCGGCAACAAACCCTATCGACTGAAAATTCGCGCGCCGGGTTTCCCGCATCTCGCCGCGCTGGACGAAATGGCGCGCGGCCACATGATCGCTGATGTCGTTGCCATCATCGGCACGCAGGATATTGTGTTTGGTGAGATCGATCGGTGACATTGGCGCCTGAATCGTTAAAGAAGATCGATGCCGCCGTCGCTAAATACCCGGTGGATCAAAAGCGCTCCGCCGTGATGGCGGCGCTGACCATTGCGCAAGATGAAAAGGGTTGGCTATCCGATGAGACTATGGCGTTCGTCGCCAATTATTTAAACATGGCGCCAATCGCCGTGCGTGAAGTTGCGACGTTTTACACTATGTACAACCTGGCGCCGGCGGGCAAATACAAGATCACGATCTGCACTAACTTGCCGTGTGCGCTTTCAGGCGCCAACGATGCGGCCGAGCATTTGAAGAGGAAGTTGGGTGTCGATTTCAATGGCACGACTCAGGATGGCAAGTTCACGCTAAAAGAAGGCGAATGTTTCGGCGCCTGCGATGATGCGCCGGTGTGCCTTCTCAATAACAAACAAATGCTGGGGTTCATGAGCAACGATAAGCTCGATACCTTGTTGGCGGAACTGAAATGAACGTCGTTGGCATGATCCCGCAGAATTTCGATCGCGACAAGACCTGGCATCTCAAGGATTATGAGGCGCGCGGCGGTTACGCGGCGCTGAAGAAAATGATTGCCGCGAAGCTGACGCCGGAACAGGTGATTAACGAAGTAAAGCTATCGGCGCTGCGCGGCCGCGGTGGCGCGGGTTTTCCGACGGGACTGAAGTGGAGCTTCATGCCTAGGAGTTACGCCGGGCAAAAATATCTCATTTGCAATTCCGACGAAGGCGAACCGGGAACCTTCAAGGATCGTGATCTGTTGCGCTATAACCCGCATATCGTGATCGAAGGCATGGTCATCGCCGCTTATGCGATGGGCATCAGTGTCGGGTACAACTACAT
This sequence comes from Pseudomonadota bacterium, assembly GCA_031398205.1. Lineage (GTDB taxonomy): Bacteria > Pseudomonadota > Gammaproteobacteria > Burkholderiales > JALYOK01 > JALYOK01. The sequence continues at coordinate 1,126 of JANNMV010000414.1, forward strand.
CCACGGCGAGATCTGGGAAATCTACGAGCGCTGCGAAGCCGCGCTTGATGAAGCGCGGGCAGCGGGTTACGTGGGCAAGAACATTTTGGGATCGGCGTTCAGTTTGGAACTCTATAACCACCACGGTTACGGCGCCTATATTTGCGGTGAGGAAACCGCGCTGTTGGAATCCCTCGAGGGCAAGAAAGGCCTGCCGCGCTTCAAACCGCCGTTCCCCGCGAGCTATGGCTTGTACGGTAAGCCGACCACGATCAACAACACGGAGACGTTTGCCAGCGTGCCATGGATTATCGTCAACGGCGGGCAAAAATTTCTGGAAATGGGTAAGCCGAATAACGGCGGCAGCAAGTTGTTTTCCGTCTCTGGCCATGTCGAGCGGCCGGGCAACTATGAAGTGCCGCTAGGAATACCGTTCGCCAAGCTATTAGAAATGGCCGGCGGCATGCGCGGCGGCAAGAAACTCAAGGCTGTGATTCCTGGTGGATCGAGCATGCCGGTGTTACCGGCCGACATTATGATGGCGACCGACATGGACTACGATTCCATCGCCAAGGCGGGTTCGATGTTGGGATCCGGTGCGGTTATTGTGATGGACGAAACTACTTGCATGGTGAAGGCGCTGGAGCGTTTGTCTTATTTTTACTTTGAAGAATCCTGTGGCCAATGTACACCGTGCCGTGAAGGTACCGGCTGGCTCTACCGCATGGTGAATCGTATTGAAACCGGCAAAGGCCGGCTGGAAGATTTGGATCGCCTGGTGAGCGTGAGCAATAACATCCAAGGCCATACCATTTGCGCTCTTGGCGATGCGGCCGCGATGCCGGTGAAGGCGATGATTCAGCATTTCCGCGCCGAGTTCGAACACCACATCGAACACAAGCGTTGCCTGGTCGGGCCCGGCAGCATCGTTCTGCAATCAGCTAAACTCGCCGCATGATCAATCTCGAAATCGACGGCAAGCCGGTGCAAGTGGCGCCGGGCACCATGCTGATCCAGGCGGCCAATCAGCTAGGCATTACCGTGCCACATTTTTGTTATCACAAGAAACTTTCCATCGCCGCCAATTGCCGTATGTGCCTCGTGCAAGTGGAAAAAGCACCAAAACCATTGCCCGCGTGTGCGACGCCGGTAGCGGAAGGCATGAAGGTTCACACCCATTCCGACTATGCGGTAAAAGCGCAGAAGAGCGTGATGGAATTTTTGCTGATTAATCATCCGCTCGATTGCCCGATTTGCGATCAGGGCGGCGAATGCCAGTTGCAAGATCTATCGGTGGGCTATGGCGGCAGCAATTCGCGCTATGAAGAGGACAAGCGCGTCGTCGATCACAAAGACCTCGGCCCGCTGATTTCCGCGCAAGAGATGACGCGCTGCATTCATTGCACACGCTGCGTGCGCTTCGGCCAGGAGATCGCCGGCGTGATGGAATTGGGCATGATCGGCCGCGGTGAACACGCGGAGATCATCGGCTTCGTTGGCAAGACCATCGATTCGGAATTGTCCGGCAACATGATCGACGTGTGTCCCGTCGGCGCGCTGACCAGCAAGCCGTTCCGTTACGCGGCGCGGACTTGGGAGTTGTCGCGTTATCAATCGATCAGCCCCCACGATGGCCTCGGCGCCAATCTCACGATACAAGTAAAGCAGGATAAAGTTTTGCGCGTGGTGCCGCGGGAAAACGAAGAATTAAACGACTGTTGGCTCGCCGATCGCGATCGTTTTTCCTATGAAGGATTGAATTCCCCGGAGCGCCTAACCCGGCCGATGATCAAAGAGGCCGGGGCCTGGCGCGAAGTCGATTGGCAGACGGCGCTGGAATTTACGGCGCGGCATATTCGGCGCGTTAAAGATCAACATGGCGCTGACAGTATCGGCGCGCTGGCGACGCCGCATCAAACGCT
>JANNMV010000416.1:0-2888 GCA_031398205.1 Pseudomonadota bacterium
GTTCTTTCGCGCGCCATCGCGTAATCCGCTGTCCGAATTTGTCGTTGCGCTCACCGATTTTGGCATCAGGCCGTTGCGCCGAATTATTCCGGGCTGGCACGGCCTGGATCTCGCCAGCCTGGTCTTTGCCTTAGGTCTGGAAGTTTTATTGGTGCTGTTATTGCTTGGTTTACAAGGTGTACCGGTATTGACCGCAGGCCCCCATATCGTTCCGGTCGCGATCCTGTTAGCGATTATTAATCTATTGAAGTACGCAATCTATTTACTAATTGTTGCAGTATTCGTTCAGGCGATCCTAAGTTGGGTTAACCCGTATAGCCCGGTGAGTTCGGTACTCGATTCCCTCACCGGTCCATTCATGCGCCCGCTAAGAAAGCTTGTACCGACCGTAGGACGCGTCGACCTCAGCCCCTTGGTATTATTTCTAATCTGCCAGATTATTTTGATGTTACCCATTAGTTGGTTAGAACAAGTTTCAAGAAAAATGATATAGTACAGACACTAACAATACTATTTTCAGGTGACGGTTAAGCATGAGTGCGGTTTTAAAGAGCGAACTTGAGCGCGAAGTCGAGCGCTACCAGACCTGGCGCGACGAACTGCTGGAGGCGGTCGACAGTTATCGCGATTGGCTGGAAAGAAATGGCGAGCTTGACGCGCAACACTCACTGCGCTTTTACGAACTGTGCGAATCGGTTCGCCAAGGGCGTCTCTCGCTCGCCTTCGTCGCTGAATTTTCCCGCGGCAAGAGCGAGTTGATCAATGCCCTGTTTTTCTCCGATTTCAAGCAACGCCTATTACCCTCTGACGTCGGCCGCACCACGATGTGCCCCACCGAGATTTTCCATGATGCGAGCGAAGCGCCCTATTTGCGCTTGCTGCCGATCGAATCGCGCTATCGCGACGAATCCATCGCGCAATTGAAAAACATGCCGGTGGAATGGGTCAAGATTCGACTCAATCTCGAGTCCGTCAAGGACATGAAAAACGCCATGCAAATGTTGGCCGAGTCGAAGAAAATCTTTACCCTCGAAGCACGCATGATGGGCCTGTTGCCCGACGATCATAAAACCGAGGGTGACGAAGCGCTGGAAACCGTGGACATTCCCGCCTGGCGTTACGCGCTGATCAACTATCCACATCGATTGTTGACCAATGGTATCGCCATAATCGATACGCCGGGATTGAATGCGCTCGGTCTTGAGCCGGAATTAACCTACAACACCATCCCGAACGCGCATGCCGTACTGTTTCTGCTGGGAATCGACACCGGCGTAACCAAATCCGATTTGGAGGTGTGGCAGAAATATGTGCAGCGTTCCAGCGCGCGCCGGATTGCCGTGCTCAACAAAATCGATTTGATGTGGGACGATCTAAAAACCCCAGAGGAAATCGACGTGGGCATTCAGCGCCAAATCGACGATACGGCACGCCTTCTCGAACTGACGAAAAGCGACGTACTGGCAATTTCGGCACAGAAAGCGCTGATTGGAAAGATCAAGAACGATAGCGACTTGATCAAGCGTAGCGGTATCGAGCAGTTGGAAAGAATCCTGGCGAAAGACCTGATCCCCTCCCGGCAAAAAATTATCAGCCGCGCCATCATGGCCGAGATCGGCACGATGATGATCGCATCGCGCGAGAGTTTGAAACGCCGCATCAAAGCCAATCAAGAATCGGTCGATGAGATCCAAGGGTTATCAGGGCGCAACCGTATGATCACCACCAAACTATGGGAAAAAATCACCAAGGATCGCCGCGAGTACATGGCTTCGGTTGAAGAATACAAGCAAAAGCGCAGTGACTTCAAACGCCAGCGCGACGTGTTGATCGAAATGCTCAACCCGGTGAAACTGGATTTTGTATTGGGCCAAAGCCGCGCGGCGATCGAGGGAACCTGGACCACCATGGGCCTGTCGCGTTCGATGCAGTCGCTGTTCGACGCCATCAACGGCGAATTTAGTCACGTGCACGCCTTGAGCGAAACGATGAAAATCATGATGCAGGAGGCCTACGATTATTTTCATCAACAGTACAAATTCGACAAGATGCAACTGCCAAGCTTGGATCTGGAAAATTTGCGGCTCAAACTAAAGCTGTTGATGCACGAAACCCAGTTATTTTGCCGCGATCCGGTCAATCTCATGACTGAGAAAGGATTCTTGATCAGACGCTTCTACGGTAGCTTGGTGAACCAAGCGCAACAATTGTTCGGTGATGCTCGGGCCGAATGTGAACGCTGGCTGAAGTCCGTGCCATTGCCGCTTGAAATGCAAATTAAAGAACACAAAGCGCAGTTAGAAACGCGCCTCGCCAACCTCGCGAAAATCAACGAGAACTCCACCGCATTGCAGGACAACCTGGTAAAGATCAAGTCGGAGCAAGGCGATTTGGTCATGCAAAAAGATCTGATCGAGAAGCTCATCGGTCGCTTGGTGACGCGCGACCCGAAAGCCGCGTAGTCAGCGGCGCAGCGCGGCCAGCCCCTGTCGCAAACGGCCGACGCCATCCTCTAACCGCTCGATGGAACTTGCGAAACACCAGCGCAGATAGCCCTCTCCCTCCGGGCCGAACGCCACACCGGGCGCCAATCCAAGCTTTTGCTCGCGCACCAGTTGCTTGGCAAAACCAACACTGTCGGTAACACCTTCTATGCCGACAAAGACGTACATCGCGCCGGGCGGCGCGGCGACTTCAACGCCTTGTAACCCCATTAATCTTTCGACCAGAAAATCACGCGCAGCTTGCAAACGCCGACGAAACTGTAGCGTGACCGTTTCCCCTTGTTCCAACGCAACAACGCCTGCCTGTTGGATGAAACTCGGCGCGCAGGAGGTGTTGTATTCGATCAGCTTGGCGAATTCTTCCGTCAACCGGGGAGGCGCGAC
>JANNMV010000445.1:0-1714 GCA_031398205.1 Pseudomonadota bacterium
CCGATCGGCGCCACTTCCGGCTGTGCCAGCAGCGCGCGCGCCAATGTTTCGGCATGGCTATTCGGCACCGATATCTCAAAGCCGTCTTCGCCGGTGTAGCCGGATCGGGATACCCGGCATTGGACGCCGACCATTTCCGTGGATACGGTCGTCATGAAACTCAGGCGCGTTGCCGCCGGTGCCAGGCGCGCCATGACCCTGGCCGCTTCCGGGCCCTGTAACGCCATTAATGCGAGATCGGTGCGGTGTTCCGTCGTGCAAGCTGGGAGCAGATGCTGGCGCAAATAGGCAAAATCCTCGTCTTTGCGTGAAGCGTTGACGACCAGACAAAAGCGATCTGCCGTGCGAGTAATCATGAGATCGTCGAGAATGCCGCCGACCTCGTTGGTTAACAACGCATAGCGTTGCCGATCGAGTTGAAGATTACAGATATCCATCGGCATCAGCGATTCCAGGGCGCGAGCGGCAGCGTTCCCCGTGACGTGTATCTGTCCCATGTGCGACACGTCGAACAGGCCGGCACGGGTTCGCGTTTGAATATGTTCCTTGAGAATGCCGGACCGATAATTTACCGGCATTGCATAGCCTGCGAACGGAACCATCTTGGCGCCCCATTCCAGATGCAGCGCATAGAGCGGCGTATGGGCCAGCATGGCGTTGCCCGATGAATCACTGTTACTCATGCGGTGTCCTGGTGAAACGCGGTTAGCGATCGGATGGGAATCTCGACAGCGTCAATTCTAGCCGAAAGAAAACCAAGTTTCGCAAGTTTGACACAGGTCAATAAGCCATTTTCGGCATCGTACTATCGTTGCTTGGTACAACGAACCCAAAAACTGGAGCTAAGCATGTATAAACGCATACTCGTGCCGACCGATGGTTCTGACCTTTCGTTTGAGGCAATCCAAGCCGCAACGCGGCTTGCTAAGTCGCTAGGAGCGGAGATAGTGGCAATCAATGTCATGCCGAAACTCAACCAATTCGTGTTTCCCGACTATGGCGCCTATGAGATGCTTTCCGAAGAAGCGTTCGAGAAAGAGACCGTCGCCGAAGCCCGCAGTATTCTCGCGGTTGCAGAGGAAGAGGCGGCGACATTGAATGTTGCCTGCCGCGCCGTCACCAAACGCGATGCGGACACTTTTCGCGCGATCATCGACGCTGCAAACGAATACCAGTGCGATCTTATCTTGATGGCATCCCACGGCCGCCGCGGGGTGACCGGCTTGTTACTGGGGAGTGAAACAACCAAGGTGCTGACGCACTGTCGCATCCCGGTGTTGGTTTACCGTTGAGGCGACGCGGCTTGCCGCGCATCAGCACTGCAATCCTGTGCACGAATATCGATAGTAACGGGAGTTCAAATAGGCGCTGACGTCTTCAATATCTTCGGGGTCCCACAACCCGCCCAGTGTCCTGTTCCATCGAGCGACCCAACTGCGAATATCCTCGTAGTTTTTTGCGACGCGATTGTTGCGCCCGTGAACGCTGACATCGTGACATTCAATACAACGTATTTCATACAGCGCTTGCCCGCGATTGGGGTCATTGGCATTAGCTGAGGCCACGCAAAGCCACAGAACGGACGCAAGTGCGAGGGAGGTAGGTATGCTCATAACGTTACTCGGTTAGGAAGGTTGCAAAACTAATAGTGGTAGTACTTCTGATTTAAGTACAAAACGACGTCCTCGAGATCTCGCTGTGTCCACGGCGACCC
>JANNMV010000453.1:0-5952 GCA_031398205.1 Pseudomonadota bacterium
CGGTGACTTGGGCGCGGCGCTCGGCGCCGCACGGCTTGGTTTGTTAGCGAGCAATCCTGATGCCGATGTCGGCGCGATCTGCGCGCCACCGCCGACAATTGATGTTATCGAACCAAACGCGAATTTATCGGACGCGACTCAAAGCCGCTTCGAAAAATTCCAACAGCTTTACCCTGCTCTGCGTTCCGCTTTTTCAGAATAGCACACCCTGTAGAGCCGCACCTTGATTGCCTTTTGGCGATGCCACCTCTGCAAGGCAGGTCCAGCGCGGCTGCTGGCGAGGCCCGATAATTTTTCTTTGAATTCGCGACATGCTTTACAAACTTGCGGGGGCCTCAAGGACGGAAATTACACAGGTTTAGGGTGATTGCGAAAACGTATCGCCAATGCTTTCCCTATCGCAATACCTTAACGCAACACCCAAGACCGCGTCCGCATGTACTCCGAGATCTGTTGCGTAAAGGTTAGATTAGGCAACGGTCGGTGTCGGCCTGAGCGGAAATTCGAGAGTTAAAACTCGCGACCCGAAAACCGGCATTGAATCGGCCGTGAAGACGATCATGGCTCTCTTATGGATTAGATTGGACTCTGCAATCGGTCGGCCTGCGATCGTCGTTGTCAAGAATAACTTCCTTAGCGGCGGTAGCATGGGCGGCAGGCTCGCAGATTTAAATCATTTCCAATAGAACTGGCTTTTGTCGTAACATTTTGGTATGACGACGATTAAAGAAGAACTGGCCTCGTATACCGCGAACCTTGTGGCACGCACCGGTGCCGACGCTGCCGCAATCTTGTTTGACGGACAAATCGGCCAAGCGCGTAGTATCGTGAACGGCGCTCTAGATAAAGGGCAGCAAGCACCGTCATTCGAATTACCCGACGCGGATGGGAAGCTCATTACGCTTGGGAGCCGATTAAACGAAGGTCCCGTCGTGATCACGTTTTATCGAGGTGGTTGGTGCCCTTATTGCAATATCGCGTTGCGGGCGCTCCAGTCACATTTGCCCGAGATTAAGCGCCACGGCGGTAGTTTAATTGCCATCTCGCCGGAACGCCCGGATCAATCACTGAGCACCCGGGAGAAATTGGCGCTGGGATTCGACGTGCTGAGTGATCACGACAACGTCGTGGCCCGCCGCTTTGGTCTTGTTTTTCGTGTGTCAGATGCAGCACGTCAACGACTTCTTGAATTGGGGCGCGATCTTGTCGCCCACAATGGCAGCCAAACTTGGGAACTTCCCATCACTGCGACTTACGTCGTCAACCCGAACGGCTTTATCGTATTCGCTCATGTTGATGCTGATTACCGCGACCGCCTCGCCCCGGCATTGATCGTCGAAGCTCTCCGAAACTATACATCTTCAATTCGCGAAGGCTGATAAAAATACCAGCTGATTTTTGAGATCAGCTCGCCGGAGGGCAGCTCAACGCAGTGCTTAAAAAACTGATCGCTGCGCTTTCTGGGGGTCGAGAATTTGGCGACCGCTAAGCCGACGGTCGCCAGCGGCAGGAAAGGGTCGTCACGAGACTTCCAGCGTTCACTTAGCGTGCGTAAATTCTCTTTTCTTGAGGCGACCCCAACGGTCGCGCCAGTAAGCCATTTGAAATAGGCCGTTTGGCTGATTGTTTCCTGCGAATTACGGGATTACACTAGACCGTCGCAATTAGGAGAAAACCATCATGGCCAAAGGTCCCCATATTTGTTTCGATCGCGTGTTACCGCGCGATGTAATGCGTTTGCAATCGACCACGCGCGGTCGCCCCGGCGTGTTGAAAGCGCTTGCGCCGATCGGCAAAACTTGGATGAATGGCTCGACGCTACACGTGCGCTTCATCGACGGCAACGCGCAGCAGCAGGCCACCGCCAAGGAGCAAGCTAAGTGGTGGAGCGACCACGCCAATCTCACGTTCGCTTTCGACAACGCACCCAACGCAGACATTCGCATTACCTTCGACGAGAACGATGGCGCTTGGAGCTATGTCGGCACCGATGCCAAGGGAATTCCGGCCAATGAAGCAACGATGAATCTCGGCTTTCTAGACGGCGGCACCGCCGCCCACGAGTTCGGCCACGCGATTGGACTGGCGCACGAGCACCAAAATCCGGCCGGCGGCATTCAGTGGAACGAGCCGGTGGTGATTCAAGCTCTGGGCGGCTCGCCTAATTTCTGGACGCCGGAACAGGCACGTCACAACGTCTTGCGCAAGTATTCCGCCGATCAAGTCAATGGCACCGCGTTCGACAAGGATTCGATCATGCTGTATTTTTTCCCCGCCGAGTGGACTCTAAACGGTGTGGCCACGTCGCAAAACGAAGTGCCTTCGGCGATCGACCGCCAATTTATTGCCGGCGCGAAAATGTATCCGAAGTCCAACCCCGGCGTGACCGGCGATGTCACTGAACTCAAAGTCAATCCGAGAAAACGCACCGCAGCCGCGATTGGCAAATTTGGCGAAGAAGATTTATTCCGCTTCACGGTAACGCAAGCAGGCCGCTATGTGGTCGATACGCGTGGCCCGACCGATGTGGTGATGAAATTATTCGGCCCCAATTCGCAAACGGCATTAATCACTGAGGACGATGATTCTGGCATCGACACCAACGCGCGCATCGTTGCCGACTTGGTGGAAGGTAGTTATTTCGTGCAGATCCGCCACTGGAATCGCGCCAGCGGCATGGGAAATTACACCGTCAAGGTCAGAAAGATTTAAGGTAAATCGCGCAAAACGATAGCGCCAAAAGAAAAAATTTCAGCAGGCCTGAACGCCGCATCTGGCTTGCCTCGTGGCGATGCCATGGCTGGAATGTTGGACCAGCGCGGCGTTTGGCGATGCCTTTTAAATCAGCGCTAACTCGGCAACCGATCTGCCAACTGACGGTCGAACATCCAACCGGGATACTCGGGCGGTAATTTGCTGACCTCGTTCAACGCCGCCAGATCGCCTTCGGAAAGTTGTAACTCGCCGGCGGCGATATTATCAGCGAGTTGTTCTTGGCTTTTGGCGCCGACGATTACGCTCGTTACCCCAGGTTGTTGCAGCACCCAGGCGAGCGCCACGCGCGCGACCGAGACATTATGCGTTGCCGCAATGGGTCGCATCGCCTCGACCGCGCGAAATGCGCGCTGCCGATCCACCGGCGGAAAATCAAATGTCGTGCGTCGCGCGCCTTCCGGTCCGGCGGCATCTTGTTTGAATTTTCCGCTCAGCAATCCGCCGGCGAGCGGGCTCCATACCAAAATGCCGAGGCCTTGATCCTGCGCGACGGGAATGATTTCGCGCTCGAGTTCGCGTCCGGCAATCGAATAATAGGCTTGCACACTTTCGAAACGATTCCAATCGTGGCGCTCCGAAATGCCGAGCCCTTTCATGATTTGCCATGCGGCATGATTCGATAAACCGAGGTAACGTACCTTGCCGGAACGCACCAAATCTTCCAAAGCGCGCAAGGTTTCTTCCAATGGGGTGATTTGATCGACGCCGTGAATCTGATACAGGTCGACATGATCGAGCGCGAGCCGGCGCAGGCTGGCATGAATTTCATTCATGATATGCACACGGGTAAGCCCTACGCGATTCGGTTGCGCACCCATGCGCACGCGAACTTTGGTCGCGATCACCAAATCCTCTCGCGGCAAACCGAGCTTGCCAAGCGCTTCACCAACGATTGTTTCCGAGTCGCCTTCGGAATACACATTGGCAGTGTCAATAAAATTAACGCCGGCATCGAACGCCGCCTTGATTTGCGCCTGCGCTTCGGCAACGCCTAAGCGACCCACCACTTCCCAGCGCCCTTTGCCGCCGTAGGTCATGGTGCCGAGGCAGATTTCTGAAACGTAAAGGCCGGTGCGGCCGAGTAGGCGATAACGCATTTCATTCTCCTTGTGGTGGCGGCGAAGGGCTGTCGTGCGCGGCGTTTGATCCACGTCGTGTTCCTAGTTTACGATACCCTGTCACAGAGTTCGATACCATTCAAACTTGCGTGCGCGGTGCGCACCCTACGCCTACGCCTACTTGGCGAGAGTCGTGCATAAATTTGCCTAAAGTTCCTAGGCGCGGGGTATGATATACGTAAGATATGTATATTGTGGAGATGCTTATGCGCGTTGCCAAGTGGGGGAATAGCCTTGCGGTTCGGCTGCCAGATGCAGTAGTGAAGGCGCTCAAGCTTAGGTCGGGCGATGAGATCGAAATCGTCGTGACCGGAGAGCGCGAATTTCGCGTGGAACGCGACAAGGGCCGTGAGTTGGCGCTGGCGCGGCTGCGGGTGCTAAAGAAACCGCTTCCGAAGGGATTCCGCTTTGATCGAGAAGAGGCGAATGCCCGATAGTCGGTTCTTCGATACCAATATTCTGATCTACGCCTTCGCCGCCGGTGATCCGCGCAGCGCCCGAGCCGAGGCGCTCGTTGCCGGCGGTGGTGCCATCGGCGTTCAAGTCCTCAACGAATTCACCAACGTCACGCGGCGCAAGCTGCGTTGGCAATGGGAGCAGATTGAAGCCGCACTTGCGGTTATCGAAGAATTGCTCGGCCCGGCGCGTCCACTGACCGCCGCTGTTCATACCGGGGCCGTTGTGCTGGCTCGCGACCATGAACTGTCGTTCTACGATGCTCTGATCGTCGCCGCAGCATTGGATGCGGGTTGCGAAGTATTGTTTAGCGAAGACCTTCAACATGGCCAGAAATTTGGCGCCCTGAGGGTCGAGAACCCATTTCGTCGATAAGTTCCATGAGCCGGCTACCATCATGCCCGCGCAGGCACGCTCAGCGTATTTTCAGATGTCCCCCCATCCAACAGGAGGGCAGCAGAATGAACAACCCCGCAGCAAGCTGCGGGGTATCGAACACCCAAGCCTAAATTCCTTTCGTGGCAAGCCACGGGGAATCGAACCCGAAGAGATTGAAGGGGCAATTTCAGCGTGTCGGTTTGGCTGCCGAGTTTTCGATGTCTCGACAGTGACTGCCCGGAGCGGCATCCTGCTTGGCTCGCAGCTATGCCATGGCTGAGGGGCAGTGCCAGAGCGGCTTCTGGCAATGCCTGCCAAATTATTGCGTAGTGCTTACGCGCTCTTCGCAGAGCTTGCGCGCTCAATCACTTTCAACACCGCGGACGAATCCATCTCGCCATCGCCACTGCCCATCAGCGCATTGAGGTGCTGCGCGAAGAGGGCTGCGCCGGGCAAGTTCAAGCCGATCGATGCTGCGGTTTCCATCACAATCTTCATGTCTTTTTGGTGCAGCTTGGTTTTGAAGCCTGGTTTGAAATCGTAGTCGATCATGCGCTTGCCGTGGATTTCCATGATCTTGCTGCCGGCGAATCCGCCCATCAGCGCTTCGCGCACTTTGCCGGGATCCACACCCATGCGGCGTGCTAAAGCCATGGCTTCGCTGACGGCTTCGATGCTGACGCCGACGACGATTTGATTGCAGGCTTTTGCGACTTGGCCCGCGCCGCTGTCGCCGACCAGCGTGATGGTTTTGCCCATGCATTCGAGGATGGGTTTGATTTTATCGAACACGGCTTGATTGCCACCGCACATGATGGTGAGCGTGCCGTTTACTGCGCCGACCTCGCCGCCGGACACCGGTGCGTCGATCATGTCGACGCCTTTTGCTTTCAAGCGCTCGGCCATTCCTTTAGTTGCAACCGGCGAGATGGTGCTCATGTCGATGACGACCGAGCCGGATTTTGCGCCGTGAATAATGCCGCCTTCACCGAAGATAACGTGCTCGACGTCCGGCGTGTCGGCCACCATGGTGATGATGACGTCGCATTGCGCAGCGACGTCTTTCGGTGACGCGCAGGTGATCGCGCCCGCGTCCTTCAACGGCTGCATGGATTCCGCGCGGCGCGCATAGACGGCCACGGAATAGCCGCCCTTGATGAGATTCAAGGCTTGCGGGCGACCCATGATGCCAAGACCAACGAAACCGACTTTTAGTGCCATGATG
>JANNMV010000460.1:0-2514 GCA_031398205.1 Pseudomonadota bacterium
TTTGTTTTTGCGCAAATGTTGTTGCTTCAAGCCTCGGTTCATGGGGCCGAATGGCAGTATTCGGTGCGCCGCGGCGATACCCTCATCGGTATAGCCAAACGCCACTTCACCGACCCGGCGCAGTGGGTCGATCTGCAGAAACTCAACGCCGTGCGCAACCCACGACGTTTGCCCCCGAACTCGATCCTGCGTATTCCGGTTGAATGGCTCAGGGAAGTCCCCTCGACTGCCACCGTCGCGCAACTACAAGGTAACGTGAGCATCAAGCGTGGCGCCGAAGATAAACTTCTAGCCGTCGGCGATACATTGGTACCCGGGGACGTCGTTAAGACGGCCGAGAACGGATCGCTTTTGCTGCACTTTTCAGACGGCTCGAAAGCGCTGCTGCTAAAGAATTCAACGCTCAAATTAGATCGGCTCGGCGCCTATGCGCACACCAATATGTCCGCGACCGAACTGCAACTTGAACACGGCCGCGTCGAATCGAAAGTAACGCCATTCACAGGCGCCGCGTCGCGTTATGAAATTCGCACGCCGATGGCGCAGTTGGGTGTGCGTGGCACAGACTTTCGTGTCGGCATCGACGATGCATCCCAATCGAGTTCGTCCGAAGTGTTGGAAGGTGGCGTTGCGGCGCTGGCGAATAATGCCACCGTCAACGTGCCCAAAGGTTTTGGCACTCGCGTGGCGCAAGGCCAAGCGCCAACGCTACCGGTTGAATTATTGCCGGCGCCGGATCTCTCTACTATCCCGGCACTCATCGATCGCACGCCGATTCGATTCCGTTGGGCAGCGAATCCAATGGCCGCTGGCTATCGCGTGCAGATCGAACGCGAAAAACTCGCGGGCGCGATATTTGACGAAGCCTTATTCCGAGCGCCGGAAGCCTCCTTCCCCGATTTGCCCGACGGCCGTTACTCGATGCGCGTGCGCGCAATCGACGCAAATGGCTTAGAAGGCTACAACGCCCTGCGCGAGGTGATCATCAAGGCGCGACCCGAGCCGCCTTTCCTGCAATCGCCGGAAGACAAGATCACCGTCCGTGGCGACCGCCCAAAATTTGTCTGGGCAAAAGTCTCCGAGGCCGCGCAGTATCATTTCCAACTCGCGCGCGACGCCGCGATGTCGGCTAAATTGTTCGATGAAGCTGCGTCGCAATCCAATGAATTCATCGTGGCAAAACCGCTGCGGCCGGGCGATTATTTTTGGCGCGTCGCAAGCCGCCGCGCTTCCGGCGACCTCGGCCCGTTTGGCGATATTCAGCAGTTCACCCTCAAAGCGATCCCCATCGCCGACGGCAACGCCAAACCCGTCCTCAACGACAAGCGGCTCACCTTGCAATGGAAAAGCGGTGCGCCCGGCCAAACATTTCAACTGCAACTGGCGCGCAATCGGGCGTTTTCTCCGCTGCTAAAGGAAGAAAAATTAGCCGAACCTAAAATCCAATTGCAACGCCCCGCGGGCGGCGTGATTTACATGCGCGTCAAGGCAATCGACAGCGACGGCTACGAAGGCCCGTATGGCTCAGCGCAAGAAATTTCGGTGGCGCCAAACTATCCCGCGATTCAACTAACTGCGGATAACCGCACGGCGAAATTCGCCTGGGCACCGGTGCTGGACGGACAAAAAATTCATTTACAAGTTGCACGCACGGCGCGCTTTGAGCCGGCGTTGCTCGACACCACCACCGACGCCACCGCAGCGGAAATTCAACGTCCCGCCGGCAGTGAGTTTTTCGTGCGTAGTCGGCGCATCGACCGCGATGGCTATGTGGAAGAATTCAGCAAGCCCGAGCGCGTCAGCGCCCGCGAACCCTTCGCGCAACTTGACACACCGACGTTTGAAAAAGGCGAAATTAACTTCAAGTGGTCGGAACCGTTGCCCGGTCAAAAATTTCGCGTCCAAGTCGCGCGCGACGAAGGCTTTCATTCGACCGTACACGATGTGACACAGACGGCAAATTATCTCACCTTGAAAAGCCCCGGCGCAGGGCGTTATTTCGTGCGCGTCGGTGTCATCGACCCAGACGGGTTTGTCGCGCCCTACGGCCCCACGCAACAACTCGACGTTGCGCGCAATTACTGGCCGTTCCTGTTGTTCTTGCCGCTGCTGCTTCTGTAACACACCACGCCAGACACCGCATGGCCCTAGGCCAGCCGCTGGATACTGGCTCACGGCAGTGCCTGCGCCAGAAGCCGCGCGGACATTGCCTCTCCATGCATGCTCATTTTGATGCCACTGCCTGCGTTAGTGCACCTAAAAATAATGTATTTTGCCGCCGCGAATGAATTGTGAACGGCGCCGGATTCTGCTCTAATGATGACACCATACGGCCTATTTAATCTGTTGCACTGCAACAAGGGCTAAGGTAAAGATTGACCCAAAAAACTGATAGGAGGAACCATGAGTGATCTGCACGCTGATCATCATGATCACGACCACGATCATGATCAATCCCACGACAGTAACGCCCGTCGTGATTTCTTAAAACAAACCGCTGTTGCCTCCATGATT
>JANNMV010000471.1:0-1652 GCA_031398205.1 Pseudomonadota bacterium
CCGGTGGTTATCTCGATCCGATTTTTGGTGGCGGCGTGAAGGAAGTGGCGCCGTTTGTGGTTCTAGTGTTGATTTTAATGATCAAGCCTTACGGCTTATTCGGTAAGGTGCATATCGATCGTGTTTAATTTTGCCTTGTCATTGCAAGGAGCCCGTAGGGCGACGCGGCAATCTCGCTTTTTGTTGGCCGTAGAAAAACGAGATTGCTTCGCGTGGCTCGCAATGACAAGTTTTAGGGGATCCTTGCCAGAAGCAAGTATTGGTGCGGCGCCTGGCAATGCATGCTCGGCGAGGCAATACCGGAGCGGCTTCCAGCCATGCCATTAAAAATTTTTGTAAGAAATGCTGATGATTAAATGCGGTGATTTTCGGACCAACTATGCCAGCGACATGGCGGTGTTCAACACTGACTTTGCGCGTTATTGCTTAGTCATTTTTCTGGTTTTACTCATGTTGTTCCCGCTGGTTTCCACTAACTATTGGCTGGACGTGGTCAATCGCATCGGCATTGCCATCATCGGCGCCATCGGTCTGAATATTTTGACCGGCTACACCGGCCAAATTTCCATGGGCAATGCCGCCTTCCTGGCGGTGGGCGCCTACAGCACGGGCTGGTTGGCGAACCATGCCGGACTGCCGCTGCTCATTACTATCCCGTTGTCGGGCCTGATCACAGCCGCCGTCGGCATGATATTCGGCATTCCGTCATTGCGGCTGCGCGGCTTGTATCTGGCCATGGCGACCTTGGCCGCACATTTCATTATCGAGTTTGTCATCGTCCATTGGGAGTCCGCCACTGGCGGCGTGAACGGCCTGACTATTCCCTCCGCCGAATTATTCGGTTTTTCATTCGATAAAGATCGTTCGTTGTTTTATTTGATTTACGTGCTGGTGATTGCATTCGCGTTGTTTGCCACCAACCTGTTTCGCACCAAAGTCGGCAAAGCCTTTGTCGCCATTCGCGATCAGGACATCTCCGCCGAGGTCATGGGCGTGAATATTTTCAAGTACAAGTTGCTGGCGTTTGGCGTGAGTTCCTTTTACGTCGGCGTCGCCGGATCGCTTCTGGCCTACCAGGCCCACATCATCAGTCCGGAGAATTTTCCGATCAGCGTCGCGATCGATTATTTAGCCATGATCATCATCGGCGGCTTGGGTAGTATTCTGGGGTCGATACTCGGTGCGATTTTTATCACGGGTCTACCGGAGGTTCTACGGCTGGCGACCACCGCGCTGAGCGGCTATTACCCGGACCTAGTGGGACTGTTCGCTTCGATTAAAATGGGGGTCTTCGGCCTGATTATCGTGTTATTCCTGGTATTTGAGCCCGACGGCATGGCCGCGCGTTGGCGCAAAATCAAGACCTATTGGCGGCTCTACCCGTTTTCTTATTAAATCGCAAGAAGAATTGTCCTGTCATCCCACTTGAAACCGGCCTAGGTAGAGAATATAGTACGGGTGCAATGAACCAAAGCCTATAGCGTCAGCCGTAGTTTTGGTCACGTCGCAAAGGCGGAAGCCACAAAAAAGCAGTGTAAGTACTCTGCGGCAATTATTTAAAAGTAATTCGTTCAAGGTAGTACGTCTATAAACATACTGGAGGCAGATATGAAGAAGTTGAGCAAATTCGCGCTTGGACTCACGGCCGGCGC
>JANNMV010000486.1:0-1909 GCA_031398205.1 Pseudomonadota bacterium
ATGAAAACCGAGGCGCAACTCAAGAACATGGGCAAGATGAAATTCAAGATCGACGATTTCGTCGAGAAAGATAAACCGGTGCTGGCACAGTTGATGATTAATCATCCCAATTTTTCCGGTTTGGCGATGAACGAGCCTGGCTCTCACTTCATCAAGCAAGTGAATGTCTACTACGCCGATAAGCTGGTGATGTCTGCGGACATTGACTTCACCATCAGCGAGAACCCCAATTTCCGCTTCTATTTTTTACCGAAGGAAAAGGGCGAGTTGCGCGCGGAAGTGGTCGACACGGCGGATCTGCGATTTGAAACCAAACTCGTGGTGAATGACTCGACCCTGGCCCCGGCGCAGGTGGTTAAGCAGTAGCGCATTAGAGAGGTTGATTTATTGGAGGGCGGCTGCGGCCGCCCTTTGTTTTGCGCGCGACGCCAATTTTTTCAATTGTCATTCCCGCGAAAGCGGGAATCCATGTTGACTTTGAAAGGCCAAATGGATTCCCGCGTTCGCGGGAATGAGTGGCTGGCCTTGGGCCACACCTCGGTATTTTTAGGCCTTCGCCTTGGGAGCCTTATGATTACTGGCTCGCAGAGCATGCCACGCCACGAGCCAAACAGGGTGCGGCTCCTGGCGATGCTGTTATTGAGCGATAGTCCTCAAGCCATCAATCAGCCGATCGATGTCCGCAACCGTATGCGCCGCGGACAGCGAGATTCGCAAGCGTGCCGTTCCCTCGGGCACTGTCGGCGGACGAATCGCTGGCGCCCAAATATGCATTTCTTGCAAGCGCGCCATAGCGTTCAGCGCCGCTTCGTTGTCACCGATGATCAGCGGTTGAATCGCCGTTTGCGAAGGCAGTAAGTTCCATGGCAATTCAGCCAACCCGTCGCGCAAGCGCGCGGCAAGCGTTTGCAACTGCTCGCGCCGCCAACTTTCAAGTTCGATTATCCGCAGACTTTCCAGCAACGCCACCGCGAGCGCCGGCGGCGACGCAGTGCTGAACACGTAAGTCCGCGCGCGTTGCACCAACCATTCGATCACATCTGCTTGCCCAGCGACGAAGGCGCCCGACACCCCTGCCGCTTTGCTTAACGTGCCCATATAAACCACGTTCGGCGAACGAATATCGAAATGCTCCAGTACACCATGACCCGTTGCGCCCAGCACGCCAAAGCCATGGGCGTCGTCG
Organism: Pseudomonadota bacterium; assembly: GCA_031398205.1. GTDB lineage: Bacteria > Pseudomonadota > Gammaproteobacteria > Burkholderiales > JALYOK01 > JALYOK01. Next base: position 1,187 of record JANNMV010000486.1, read on the forward strand.
AGCAACAGCCACGCGTCGTGACGCTCGCACAGAGCGACTAATTCTTTTACGGGCGCGATATCGCCGTCCATGCTGAACACCGCGTCGCTCACGACCAGTTTGCGCGCCGCTCGCGAAGCGTCCAACAGCCGGGCGAGTTCGGCGCTATCGGCATGCCGATACACCTGCACCTCGGCCCGCGACAAGCGTGCGCCGTCGATGATGCATGCGTGATTGAGCGCGTCGGAAAAGACCGCATCGCCACGACCGACCAAGGCGGGAATTACGCCGGTGTTCGCCGCATAACCGTTGGAAAAATACAGCGCCCGAGGCAGGCCGACAAATTGCGCCAGCGCGATTTCGAGCGCCTGGTGCGGGCCCATGTGGCCGCTGATCAAATGCGACGCGGCGGCGCCGACGCCGTGTTCTTTTACGCCGCGAATGAGCGCTTCCATTAACGCCGGATGATTCGCCAGCCCAAGATAATCGTTGCTGCAAAAAGACAGGTAGGTTTTGCCTTCGACGACTAGCTGAGTTGATTGTGGGCTTGAAACGACGCGGCGCTTGCGCAGCAATTTTTGCGCATCGAGTTCGGCAAGTTCGGATGAGAGATTGGGCACGAGTCCGGCCACGAATTGATGTGTGAATGAGTCTGCATTGTAGCTTAGGAAATAATGGCGCGATGGTATTGGGCGATCGATTAGAAAGTTGTCATTCCCGCGAAGGCGGGAATCCAATTAGCCT
>JANNMV010000547.1:0-2561 GCA_031398205.1 Pseudomonadota bacterium
ATCAAATCAAATTGCCACCGGGATTTTCCATCGCCGTGTATGCCGCCGACGTGCCGAACGCGCGCTCCCTGGCGCTCGGCAAAAACGGCACGGTGTTCGTCGGTACGCGTGGCGGTAGCGAAGTCTACGCATTGGTCGACAAGAACGGCGATCAAACAGCCGACCAAGTCATTACCCTCGCCAGCGGCCTGAACGTGCCGAACGGCGTCGCGTTTCGCGATGGCTCGCTCTACGTTGCCGAGATTAATCGCATCCTGCGCTACGATAACATTGAAGCCAATCTGAGTAATCCGCCCAAACCGATCGTTGTCACCGACAAGTTGCCGCGCGAAATGCATCACGGCTGGAAATACATCGCGTTCGGCCCCGATGGTTGGCTCTATGTGCCGGTCGGCGCGCCGTGCAATGTGTGCGAGGCCGATCCGAATCGCTACGCGAACATTATGCGTATGAAGCCCGACGGTTCGCAACTGGAAGTGTTCGCGCGCGGTGTGCGCAACAGCGTCGGTTTCGATTGGCATCCGCAAACCAAAGAGCTGTGGTTTAGCGACAACGGCCGCGACATGTTGGGCGACGATTTGCCCTCATGCGAATTGAATCGCGCGCCGAAGGCCGGGCTGCATTTTGGATTTCCTTATTGCCACCAAGGCGACACGCCCGATCCCGAATTTGGACGCAAACGAAATTGCAGCGAATTCGTGGCGCCGGAAGTCAATCTGGGCGCCCACGTCGCGCCGCTTGGGGTGCGTTTTTATAGCGGTAACATGTTCCCTGCCGAATATCGCAACAGCGTGTTCGTTGCCGAACACGGCTCATGGAACCGCAGCCAAAAGAGCGGCTATAAAGTCGTGCGCATCAGCGTCAACGACAAAGGTGAAAAATCCCAGGAGACGTTCGCGGAAGGCTGGTTAAACGGCCAACGCAACTGGGGCCGACCAGTCGATTTTTTGCTCATGCCGGACGGTGCGATGCTACTGTCCGATGATCAAAATGGTGTGGTGTATCGCATCAGCTATCGTGCCGCCGACAAGAATAAGTAAACGCGCGCGAACTGCCTTCGCGCTTGGTGTGTTCTGCGCATTAACCGTGGCCGCCCAGGCGCAGACGTGCGGTAATCGAGGCGAACTCGACATTATTTATTGTGATGAGAATCGCGATCTGGTAGCCGACTCGCCTAGAAGTCGGAGCAAGTTCAAAGATCCGGCGGAACTCATTTTCAGCTACAGTCCGATTGAAGATCCGATGATGTTCGCGAAAATGTGGCGGCCGTTCGCCGAATATCTCGGGCGCTGTGTCGGCAAGCCGATTCGGTTTCGCGCCATTCAGACGAATACCACCGAAGTCGATGCGCTGCGCACGGGCAACTTACATATCGCCGCATTTTCCACCGGCACCACCGGATTCGCGGTGAATCTGGCGGGTGCCGTGCCCTTTGCAGCGAAGGGGGTGGCGGAGGGAATTCAAGGTTATCGTTTGATCGTCTTGGTGCGTAGCGATCAGCCCTATGCCAGCCTTGCGGATCTTAAGGGCAAAACGATTGCGCACACCGCGGTCACGTCAAACTCCGGCAACCTCGCACCGCGCGCATTGTTTCCCACCCATGGCCTGAAGCCCGACCTGGACTATCGCGTCGTCTATTCCGGCAAACACGATCAGTCCGTCCTCGGCGTGTCGTCGGGCGACTACGATGCCGCGGTGTTATCGTCGTCCGTGTTTGATCGGATGGTGCGGCGCGGGCAGATCAAGGCGAATGACTTTCGCATTATTTTCCGCAGCGATCCATTCCCGACCTCCGCGTTTGTTCACGCCCATGATCTCGCGCCGGATCTGGCCAAGCGCGTGCGCGAATGTTTTTTCAATTTTCAGTTTAACGATGAATTGAAGAACGTCTTCGATGGCGCAACGCGCTTTGTGCCGATCGATTATGAGCGCGATTGGTTAGCGGTTCGCCAGGTCGCCAAGGCCAGCGGCACGGCCTACAACTTTGCCAGCTATGGCAAAGTCATCAACCAAGATTTAGCACAGGGCGGGAAAAAGAAACCGGAAGAATAGAGCGTTGCCAGCAGCCTTATCCGGCGCGGCTTCCAGCCTGTTCTTCCAGTCCGGCGCGGTATTCGGGCTGGCGATCTTGACGCCGTCGACATACATGCCGATGCGGGTGAAGTCGCTACCGTAGCCTAACCGTCCGGCGTAATCGAGATTGAGGTTATACGCACGATGCGCTCGGATTTGACTTCTTCTGACGCCGAAGTGCGGCGACGGAATAGATCAGATAGCCATGCCATACCCCCAATGGAGTTGACGCAGCAATGCGCGCAATTCCGTCGCGTTGCGGCGTGTGACGTCGAGCACGACAGCGCCTTTAAACTCGTCCGAGACTTCAATGGGATAGCCTACCTGAACGCCCTGATTGGGCGGTGAGTCGGCCGGTGCGCATTGGGTGATGCCGCGTCGCTGGGATAAGACTTGCTCGGCGGTTGTGCCGACAGGGGTAACGATTGACTGTTGAACATAATAATGTATGATGAAAAGTTGATAAATGCATCAATAGTATGAATTTC
>JANNMV010000613.1:0-7434 GCA_031398205.1 Pseudomonadota bacterium
TCGGCAGCGGGCAAAATTTCCCCGGCCAGGCGCGAAGTAAAAATGGCGGCAACGGCGGCGCGGGATTTTTCCATGTGGGTGGCGACTTTGGCGACTCGACCAGTTGGCGCGCGGGCCTCTCGCATCTTTACCACCGAGTGAAGGATCGCGATGCGTTTGAGGATGAGAGCGGCGCCTTCGGCGGCATTAGTAATCAGTTCTCGGGCAAGAGCAACCTGAGCATTGCCGACTTCGTATTGAAGTGGGCGCCGAGTGGCAATCCGCTTCAAACCAACTTTAAAATTCAAGGAGAATATTTCCATCGCAAGGAAAAAGGTGATTTAGTCTTCGACGTGAACGGCGACCCCACCGTGAACCCCTTCGGGGCCACGGCGTCGGCGTTTTCGTCGGCGCAATCGGGCTGGTACCTGCAGGGCGTGTATCAGTTCCTGCCCCAATGGCGCGTAGGGTTGCGTTATGACGAATTGGATTCCGGTTCGCCTAGCATCGGTTTAATCGGCCAGACCGATCCCGCCACGGGCATCACTATTACCGAGGACGACTTCGGCACGCTGAAAAAATACCAGCCGAAACGCTCGACATTGATGCTCGACTGGAACCCGAGTGAATTTACCCGCATCCGCCTACAGTATGCGCAGGACAAGGCGCGGCGCGACATCTCGGACAATCAGTTCTTTGTGCAATACATCTACAGCCTGGGCGCCCACGGCGCGCACAAATTTTAGGAGTTGATCATGTGGCAATGGCTTAAAGTGGTTTTGATAGTTGGGTTGGCGAGCGCGGCAGCGCCGGCTACGGCCGTGGTGAATGTTTTGGCGACGACACCGGAATGGGCTGCGCTCACCAGTGAGATCGGCGGTGACAAGGTTAATGTCTATATCGCGACCACTGCCTTGCAGGATGTGCATCGCGTGGAAGCGCGCCCGAGTCTAGTGGCGCGCGCGCGCAATGCCGACCTTCTGGTGGCCACGGGTGCGGACCTGGAGGCCGGCTGGCTACCGGTGCTGCAGCGGGAGTCGGGCAACCGCAAAATTCAAATCGGTAGTCCCGGCTTTTTCGCGGCCGCGAACGAAGTCAGATTGTTGGACGTGCCGGTTTCGGTGGATCGCTCCATGGGCGACGTTCACCCGTTCGGAAATCCCCACATCCACCTTGATCCACGCAATCTCACACGGGTCGCGAGCGCTCTTGCGCAACGGCTCGGCGAAATAGATAGCGCCAACAAGCCGAGCTTCGATGCGCGCAACAAGTCGTTTCAAGAGCGTATGACTGAAGCAATCAAGCGCTGGGAAGCCACGGCGGCGCCACTTAAGGGCATTCCCGTCGTCGTGCATCATCAAGACCAAAAATACTTGCTGTATTGGCTCGGCATGAAGGAAGTTGCCGCGTTGGAATCCAAGCCCGGCGTTCCGCCAAGTACCGGCCATTTGTCGGATTTATTGCAGGCGATGCAGCGCGAGCCTGCGAAGCTCATCCTACACAGCGCCTACAATGACCCGAAACCCAGCGCCTGGCTTGCCGAGCGCAGCAAAATTCCGTCAGTGACCTTGCCTTACACCGTCGGTGGCAGCAAAGAGGCGAAGGACTTGTTCGGATTATTCGACGACGCGATCACGAAGCTGTTGGCTGGGATCAAGCGGTGATGCGCCTCTCAGAAAGGCAGGCCCTGCGGTGGTGGCCTTGGGCCAATGGCATTGGCCCTTGGCCACCCCGGCTGGGCGCGGCGTCTGGCGAGGTGGTTAGAAAATAATGACGACCCACGCAGTGACTTGGAGCATCCTGTGGCCGGCGTTCATCGCAGGATTGATCGTCGCGGCGAGCCATGTTCCCCTCGGCATGCAAGTGTTGCGCAAGGGCATTGTCTTCATCGATCTGGCTATCGCACAGATTGCAGGCCTGGGCGTAGTCGCCGCCGACGCGCTGGCGCTTGAAAGCAGCACGATGGTGCAAATATCCGCACTCACGGCAGCCATTGCCGGCGCATTGTTGCTCACTTGGACCGAGAAAAAATTTCCCGAAGTCCAAGAAGCCATCATCGGCGCCGCCTTTGTTTTGGCCGCGACCGCGGCGCTGATTCTGCTGGCGAACAATCCCCACGGCGCCGATCATATGAAGGACATCTTGGTCGGGCAAATCCTGTGGGTCAATCCTGACTCGCTTGGGTTGCAAGCAGCGGTCACCGCGATCATCCTCGCCATCTGGTACGGCTTGGGAACGCGCATCGGCCGCGTCGGATTCTACGTCCTTTTCGCCTGCGCGGTGACGATGTCGGTGCAACTGGTGGGACTTTATCTGGTGTTTGCAACGCTAATCATTCCGGCGCTTGCAACGCGCGAGTACCGGCGCAAACAACTGGTCATCGCATATATCGTCGCTCTAGCCGGCTACGCGCTGGGTCTCGCGCTCTCGGCTTGGCTCGACTGGCCATCGGGTCCGGTGATCGTTTGGACAATCGCGATCGTCGCCATCCTTGCCTACGCATTGCGATCACGCAGGGCCTGAATCGGCAATTCGAGTTTCTGGCACGCCTGCCAGATCTTTTCCACCGCCGCCATGCGCGGGAAGCCGCGCCGATAGGCGGCCACCACACGGCGGCTCGGTGGTGATTTGAAGTCGATTGCCTTGATCAAAGGAGTGGAATACTTGGCCGTCAGCGCGGTAGCCGGCAGCACGGAAACACCCATGCCCGATGCAACCATGTTGCGCAGCGTTTCCAGCGAATTGCCCTGTTTGCCCGGTTCCGGCAGCCGGGAGAATTCTTGGCAGGCATCCAGCACTTGGTCGCGGAAACAGTGGCCGATTGAGAGCAGCAATAGGTTTTGGCTATCGAGTTCGCTCGCGGCGATATGTTTACGTTTCGCCCACGGGTGCCTGGTGGGCACGATGGCGCGGAAGGTTTCGTCGTACAGCGGCAAGATGTCGATACCGCTCGCCTGAAACGGCAAGGCGAGGATCGCGACGTCGATGCTGCCGTCGGCCAGCATCCTGTCGAGATTCGTCGTCATATTTTCTTCGATATCGAGTGGCATCTTCGGCGCAAGCTCGCGCATTGCCGCGACCAACTCCGGCAGCAAATAAGGCGCAATCGTGTGAATTACACCCAGGCGCAGCGGGCCATCCAGGGGATTGTTCCCCTGCTGTGCGATGCTTTTGACCCGCGTCGCCTCGTCTAACACGCGCCGTGCTTGCGCGACCACCTGGGCGCCTATCGCGGTCACCAGCACTTCATTCTTTCCGCGCTCAAAGATGCGAACGCCCAATTCATCCTCTAGGTTCTTAACTGCCGCGCTCAGGCTGGGCTGGCTGACGAAGGATCGCTCTGCCGCGCGGCCGAAATGTTTCGCTTCCGCGACGGCGACGATGTATTTCAGTTCGGTGAGAGTCATATCGGCATTAATAGGTTAAAACTATCGACATGATCATAACAAAGTATTAGATCGACGCGCGGCGGTTACGTAAGATTCGTCCATCAGTTTTGCATTTGTGTTTAATCCCACTTTTGAAAGGAAGCAAAAATGTCTCAGAATTATGAAGGCAAGAAAATCCCAAACGTAACATTCCGTGTGCGTGAGAACAACGAGTGGCAGAACGTCACCACCGACGATTATTTCAAAGGCAAGAACGTTGTCGTGTTCTCGCTGCCAGGCGCATTTACGCCGACTTGCTCGTCGAGCCACTTGCCGCGTTACAACGAACTCGCGCCGGCCTTTTTCAAGAACGGCATTGACGCGATCTATTGTATTTCCGTGAACGACACGTTCGTCATGAACGAGTGGGCGAAAGATCAAGAAGCGCAAAACATCAAGCTGATTCCCGATGGCAACGGCGAATTCACCGCCGGTATGGGCCAGTTGGTCGACAAAACTGACCTGGGATTCGGCCAGCGCTCGTGGCGCTATTCGATGTTGGTGAAGGACGGTGTAGTGGAAAAAATGTTCATCGAGCCGAACACACCGGGTGATCCATTTGAAGTGTCCGACGCCGACACGATGTTGAATTACATCAACCCGCAAGCGAAAAAGCCAGACCAAGTGGCGGTCTTCACTCGCGAAGGTTGTGGTTTCTGCGCCACAGCCAAAACGCTGTTGACCGAATTAGGTTACACCTATGCGGAAATTCCGTTGCCGAACACCACGCGCAGCCGCGTGGTCGGCGCGGTAGCCGGCGAGAAAACCGTGCCGCAGATTTTTATCAACGGTGAGCACATCGGTGGCTTGGACGCACTGCAACAGTATGCGAAGAAAGCAGCGTAGTTTTATGTATGTGGATCAAGCATGGCACAAAAACAAATGCTGCCACAAAGAAGCGGATCCACTAATCTCGAAAATGGTGGATCCGTCCCTGTGGGACTCGATCCATACTAACTAAGGATTCAACCCATACTAACTAAGGATTCAACGATGAAACAACGCAATGTCGACGTCGCAGTTGTCGGTGCAGGTACCGCCGGCCTTGCAGCGTATCGCACCGCCGTTGCCGCAGGTGCGAAGGCGGTCATTATTGAGGGCGGGCCCTATGGCACAACCTGTGCCCGCGTTGGTTGCATGCCGAGCAAATTGCTCATCGCGGCAGCCGAAGCAGCGCACGTCGCGAGCCGCTGGCCGGCCTTCGGCATTGAGTTGCACGGTTCGATTGCTATAGATGGCAAGGCGGTGATGAAGCGCGTTAAAGACGAGCGCGATCGATTCGTCGGCTTTGTGCTCGACGGCGTTGAACGCATTCCGGCGAGCGACAAGGTTCGTGGCTATGGGAAATTTATTGACGATCATCACTTGGTCGTCGACGATCACACAATGATTGCGTTCAAAAGTGTAGTGATCGCCACCGGATCATCGCCGACGATTCCGCCATTTCTCACTTCCCTCGGCGATCGCGTGATCGTCAATGACGATGTTTTTGAATGGAATGAACTGCCAAAATCGGTTGCGGTTTTCGGCCCCGGCGTCGTCGGCCTTGAGCTAGGGCAAGCACTGGCGCGGCTTGGTGTAAAGGTATATATGTTCGGCCGCCAGGGTCATCTTGGGCCATTTAGCGATCCAGTCATTCGTGACTATGCGACCAAGGCGTTCCAAGAGGAATTCCATTTGGACACGGACGCAAAAGTAAAAGGGATCGAGCGCACCGAAACCGGGGTAAAAATTCGTCATGTTGATTTCGACGGCAGGGAAATGGAAATCGAGGTTGACTATGTTGTCGCTGCCACGGGGCGCGCACCTAACGTGAAAAATATCGGCATCGAAACCACTTCAATTGCAATCGACCAAGGTGGCGTTCCGCTCTTTGATCGCGAAACATTACAATCGGGATCGAGCAATATCTTTATCGCCGGTGACGTAAACAACGATGTTCCATTGCTGCATGAGGCGGCGGACGAAGGCAAAATCGCCGGTGAAAACGCTGCGCGCTTTCCTGATGTCCAGCATGGACCACGACGCGCGCCATTTGCGGTCGTGTTTACCGATCCGCAAATAGCCACGATCGGAAAGCGCATGAGTGATCTCAAACCCCATAGTTTCGTCATCGGCGAGGTCTCGTTCGAAAACCAAGGCCGCAGCCGCGTCATCCTTAAAAATCGCGGCCTGTTGCATGTTTATGCGGATATCGAAACCGGCCTCTTGCTCGGCGCCGAGATGTTCGGCCCCGACGCGGAGCATATCGGTCACTTGCTCGCTTGGGTGGCGCAGCTAGGTTTAACGGTTAAGGAGATCTTGGCCTTGCCGTTTTATCATCCGGTGGTGGAAGAGGGATTGCGCACCGCGTTGCGCGATGCCGAGACAAAACGGCGCTCTGCCATGGCCGACAATCGTCAGGCGGCGCGGATCAACGGCGCATAAGTACGGGCGCAATCCTTTAGATCGTGGCAATGCAGGGGCTTGCCGGGTGGGCTAGTGCCACCTCGGATCATTGGGCTCCAGGGCGGCGCGACATTCCGACAGCTACACTTGGGATGATTGCAGCGCCTGCTCGATGTCCCAAATGATGTCGTCCACGTCCTCAATGCCGATGGAAAGGCGGATCATGTCGGGCGTTACACCGGCTTTGATTTGCTCGTCTTCGGAAAGTTGGCGATGGGTGGTTGACGCGGGGTGAATGACTAACGTTTTTGCGTCGCCGACGTTGGCGAGATGGCTTAGGAATTCGCAGTTCAGGATAAATTTTTCGCCCGCCGCTTGGCCGCCTTTGATGCCGAACGTGAAGATTGCTCCCGCTCCCTTTGGCATGTATTTTTTCGCCAGCGAGTAATACTTGCTGCTCTTGAGTCCGGGATAGCTCACCCATGAAACCAGCGAATGGCTCTCCAAAAATTCCGCGACTTTCTGCGCGTTGCTGACGTGGCGTTCCATACGCACGTGCAGGGTTTCCGTACCTTGCAACAACATGAACGCATTGAACGGCGACAGCGCGGGACCGAACGTGCGATGGGTTTCCATGCGCGCGCGCATGATGAAGCCGAAGTCGCCGAAAGTTTCGTGGAAGCGCACGCCGTGGTAGCCCTTGGAGGGTTCGGTCATGCCGGGGAATTTGCCGTTGGCCCAATTAAATTTGCCGGACTCGACGATCACGCCACCCATGGTGGTGCCGTGGCCGCCGATGAATTTGGTTGCGGAATGCACAACGATGTCCGCGCCGTGTTTGAGCGGTCGGCACAGGTATGGTGTGGCGAAGGTATTGTCGATAACAAATGGGACACCGGCCTCTTTCGCGACGGCGCCGATGGCTTCGATATCGAGCACATTACCGCGCGGATTGCCAATGGTCTCGCCGTAGATGGCTTTGGTTTTCGAGGTGATCGCACGGCGGAAATTTTCCGGGTCTTCCGGGTCGACCAATTTAACGTTGATGCCAAGCTTTTTGAAGTTGAACGAGAACAGCGAATAGGTGCCGCCATACAACGTACTCGCCGAAACGATTTCATCGCCCGATTCCACCAGGGTGAGCAGCGCGATCATCTCCGCCGCTTGGCCACTGGCGCAGGCGAGCGCGGCGCGGCCGTTTTCCAACGCCGCCATGCGCTCTTCGAACGCGGCGACGGTGGGATTGCTGATGCGTGAGTAGACGTTGCCAAAGGTTTGCAGATTGAACAAACTCGCAGCGTGTTCCGGGCTGTCGAACACGAACGATGTGGTCTGATAAATCGGCACCGCGCGGGCACCGGTGGTGGGGTCTGGGATTTGTCCCGCATGCAGGCACAGGGTGCCGAAACCGAATTTGTGGTTAGCCACTTCTAAAACCTTAAGGATGAAGGATGAAGGCGAAAGGATGAAGCGCGCGTCTAGCTGCGACTAACTTAATCAGACTGATTGGTTTTTCATCCTTCATCCTTCCGCCTTCATCCTTAGTATGGGAGGTACCGCGGCCGCTTCGCCGAAATGATTTTCGTGTTCACGCCGGCCCAGTTGAGCCCACCGAACGCGCGGCCATGCTCGATTTTTA
>JANNMV010000637.1:0-2537 GCA_031398205.1 Pseudomonadota bacterium
AAAAATTTCAAGCCGGTGAAAACCGTCGCGACCGCCAAAGGTCCCTACGGTATCGCGTTCGACAAATCCGGCAAGCGTCTGCTGGTCGCCGCGTTTAAAGCCAAAGAATTGCAAGTGTTCAACGGCAAAACCTTGCAGCTCGAAAAGACCGTGCCAATCGGTGATCGTTGCTGGCATTTCACCTTCACGCCGGACGAGAAAAATTTACTAATAGCCTGCGGACGCAGCAATGAAGTGTTGGTCTTGGACGCCGCCACCTACGAGGTGGTCAATCATGTGAAGGATTTGAATCTTCCTTGGGGAATCGTTAGTTTTCCTAAAGCGATGGGTAGCTTGGATTTCGCGAAATAGCTTGGAATGACCTCGGAGAGCCGCATGGATACTGGCTCTCCGGCAACCACATACTACCCCAATGTCATTCCCGCGCGCCCTTGTGGCACGGGAATCCATGTGGCAGGTATTAACGGCGATGTTGAGTGTTCAGTGGGACTGTTCGGTTTGGGTTAGCGCAGTGATTACAGGCCGGTGCTCAATGGATTCCCGCCTTCGCGGGAATGACAATTAGGTGTGGCACGCTCGGCACTTCGCTACGCAAGAAATCCTAGAGCGTCCTAATTGAGCGTAGCCAATTCCTCGGTGCGACAACTCGGCGGCACGCGCTCAAGAATGATTTTCTTGCTGGTGGAGTAACGCGCTACCCACATCATAATATTCTTACCGGTGTTGACGTTCGCAAAACTTTGCGTTTTTTCCGGCACGTTGAGCGGCCCCTCCAGTTTGTCCCCGGCGGATAATTCGCCGGCGGATACCTGCTGATTGAAGGTATATCCGCCATCGGTGGCGATCACATTGACGCCACATTTAGCGTTGTTCCAAAGTACCGTTCCTTCGACCGCCAGCGCAAGATTCGCGAACCCGGCAACCGTTACCAAACATGACAGCGCTAAACTCTTTTTCATCGTCCATTTTCCTATAGGGTCTCGCCCGGTTGGTTGATTAATTTAATTTACGAACGGCTCGTAGAAAGGCATGTAATAACTCTCGACGATGCTCTGAATCTTGCCTTGCTTCAACATCGTTTGTAATTCGTCATCGAGAAAAGCTTTGAGCTGCGTTTCTTTTTCCTTCACCACCCACACACCGTTCCAGCGCTGGCCCGGCTGCGGCACAAAATCAGCCACCACATCGAACTCAACGTCGAAGTCATTTTTCGCCACCGCGAGCGCGCCAGACCACATCATCGCGGCATCCACTTCATGCTTCAACATACCGTCAATTAATCCATGGCTTTGGCTATAAAGTTCATACTCCATTTTGTTTGCGCGAACGTATTCCTCCATGGGACTTAGCATTGGCACACCAACCTTGAGCTTCTTCGCTTTAATTTCCGCCAGGGTTTTCACTTTTGACGCCTTGCCCTGGACGGCCAGCACAAAGCCGACACCGACATAGGGTTTGGTAAACACCAAGTGATGCTCGCGCACCTCGTCATTTTCGTCGGAATGAACTAGGCCTACGAAAAAATCGCAATAGCCCTTGTCGATGGTGGCGGAAAATGCGTAGCCTAGGCTGATCCCCGAATTAGCCCAAACAATGTCGACCTTCCAGTCATGTCGTTTGGCGATATCGCGCAGAATGTCGATATCGATGCCAGGCGCTTCCGATTTCGGCGCCGTCCGCGAGAACGGATAGTACCAACCGTCTGCGCAAGCAACGATGCGCTTCATCGCGCGTATACGCGTAAGCGCGTCGACCTTTTTGAGATCTTCCGGGATCTCCGTCGTAAATGACTCGCGAAAACCGGCACGCCAACGCTCGTTGTTCACCGGATCGAATACTTCAGGATGGGTTTTCTTCGGATCCCATTTTTGTTTTTTTCCGATAACGGTTTCCGTTTCCAATTGCTGCACGTCAACGCTGTATGCGAAAGTCGCGATCGACCCTGCCGCGACAAACAACAGGAACTTAGAAGCAAACAGAGATTTACGCATCGGCATCAGTTCACGAAAGGTGGATAGTAGGTCAAGCCATAATTTTCGACGATCTGCTTAAGCTCGCCATTCCCGACCATCGTGGTCAGCTCGGCATCGAGGAAATCGATGAATTCCGATTCCCTGCCCTTCACGCCCCACGCGCCGTTCCAGCGCTGGCCCGAGACGGGAACATATCCCGGAACGGGTTTCACGTCGTATCCTTTCTCTTTTTTCGCGACGGGCAAACCGGGCTCCCACACCATCGCCGCATCCACCTCACCTTTGACAAAAGCATCGACCAGGCGGAAGTTCAGCGCATAGGATTCGTAGGGAATGCCTTTTTCTTTCACATAGTCGTACATCGGAGAAAACGCCGGAACGCCGATTTTCACTTTCGCCTTGACGACGTCCTCTAAGGTTTTGAGACCCACGGCTTTGCCCTGCGTCACCAGCACAAAGCCCATGCCGATGTAAGGTTTGGTAAAGACCATCTGATGGCCTTCCATGTGATGGTCGTCGCCGGTGATCACCAGACCGAGAAATACATCGCAGTAGCCGCGATCG
>JANNMV010000009.1:0-6463 GCA_031398205.1 Pseudomonadota bacterium
AACGGCGGTGACATGAAAGAAACCTATGGCGTACCGGTGGAGGAGATCCAAGAGGGCATCAAACACGGTGTGCGCAAAATCAATATCGACACCGATATTCGTTTGGCGATGACGGCGGCGATCCGTAAATTCATGAACGAGAAAAAATCGGCGTTCGATCCGCGTGATTATCTGAAGCCCGCGCGCGAAGCCGCTAAACAGATTTGCAAGCAGCGCTACGAGCAGTTCGGTTGCGCCGGCCAAGCAAGCAAGATCAACGCAGTGCCGCTGGAAAAAATGGCGGAGCGCTACAGCAAAGGCGAGCTAAAAGCCGTCATACACTAGCCTGAAGCCACAGCACGAGAATTTTGGGCTGCTACGGCAGCCCAAATTGTTTATAGTACGTTCTTTCGTCGAGCATCCGCGCCCATGCAACGTAACTCAGCCGTGTTTAATCGCGTTCAAGGTTTTTTCCGCTTCGGCCTCGATTTGGTCGAATACGCGGGACTGTTGGTTATCGGCTTTGCCACCACGGTAGCGATGTACCAAGAGGTGATGATCATGATCGCGGCGAACAAAGTTGCGCTCACGGATCTGCTATTGATGTTCTTGTTCCTCGAAGTCTTGGCGATGATCGGTCATTATTTTTCGTCCGGGCAATTGCCGGTGCGGTTCCCGCTTTATATCGCGATGGTGGCGCTAGCGCGCTATTTGATTCTCGATGCAAAGGATATCAATGAGTGGCGCATGCTTGCCGTATCAGGCTCGATCCTGTTGCTCACGCTGGCGGTGCTCGCCGTGCGCTATGGTCACGTGAAGTTTCCCTACGAGCAAGATGGTGATACGACAAAACCTTATGTTAAGGAATAATGTGTAGGGTGCATTTATGCACCGTTCCAATAAATGGTGCATAAATGCACCCTACAGAAAATCGAACTATGCCGGCAATGTTTGAATCCAATATCCAAAGTTTGCCGTTGATTGCGCGTGGCAAAGTACGCGACATCTATGCCGTCGGCGACGATCGTTTGCTGATCGTCACCACGGATCGGCTATCCGCATTCGATGTGGTCATGCCCACGCCGATTCCCGGCAAGGGTGAAGTGTTAACCCAACTGGCAAACTTTTGGTTTGCGAAACTTCAGCATATCGTGCCGAATCATTTGACCGGCACCATGCCTGAGAGCCTTGTGCAGAGCGGCGAACGAACGCAGGTGGCCGGACGAGCAATCGTGGTGCGGCGTTTCAAGGCATTGCCGGTGGAAGCCGTTGTGCGCGGCTATATCGAGGGTGGCGGCTGGAAGGAATATCAGGAGAAGCAAAGCATTTGTGGTATTCCGGTGCCGGCAGGATTGCAGCGCGCGCAACAACTGCCGGAGCCGATTTTCACACCCTCGACCAAAGCGGACACGGGCACGCACGACGAGAATATTTCCTTCGCCGCAACGGAAAAACTCATCGGTTCCGAACTTGCCGCGCAAGTGCGTGACACCGCCATTGCACTGTACCGCGAAGCCGCCAAGTATGCTTTGACACGCGGCATCATTATCGCCGACACTAAGTTTGAGTTTGGCTTGGACGATCAAGGAAAATTATTCCTAATCGATGAAGCGCTGACGCCCGACTCATCGCGATTCTGGCCGCTAGATAGCTACAAAATCGGCGCCAGTCCGGAAAGTTTTGATAAGCAATTCGTGCGCAATTGGCTGGAGTCGATCAAGTGGAATAAGCAACCGCCGGCGCCGGAGTTGCCGAAAGAAGTGGCGGAGAAAACCGGGGCAAAGTATCGTGAGGCGCTTATTCGATTAACTGAAACTTCCGCGCTTTAGCAAATGTCATTCTGAGCGAAGCGAAGAATCTGCTTTGCGGGCGTGGAAAAAAGCAGATCCTTCACTGCGTTCAGGATGACATGTAGGAGGTAGATTGATGCAATTATCGCTATCGGCAAACGCTAGAAGAAGCGCATGGCCCAAGGCCAGCCCCTGGCCCGAGGCCGGGCGTACGATACGGGCTCTACAGGCAGCGCTTTGCGTTTTGGCATTAACCATTTTGAGTTGGCCGGCGCACGCGGTTCCCACCATCGATGAACCGGCGCCAGCGCTCAAAGGCACGCTATTCGACGGCACGCCGTTCGATCTGAGCGACTACAAAGGCAAGGTCGTGATGCTGAATTTCTTTTCCAGCTTTTGCAAAATTTGCGCGCGGGAAATCGGCAACGTAGAAAATTACTACGAACAATTCAAACCGCAGGGATTGGAAGTCATCGCGCTCAGTATTGACCGTCCGGATGATAAAGAACGCTCGGCGCGAATGGCGAAGAACTACAACTTGCCCGGCGGCATGGTGAGCGACCTGATCGAAAGTGGCTTCGAGAAAAAATATCCGACGCCTACATGTTACGTGTTCGATCGCAAAGGTGTGCTGCGTGCGAAGTATACCGGCGCAAAACAGCCGCAATTTTATCGCGACGTGATTACGCCCTTGCTCAAGGAATAAAAAAGGGGCGGATTACCGGCCCTTTTTACCGCTATCGTTCAAACCCTACTGCGCGACCGAAAACTCCGTGCGACGGTTTTTCGCTTTGCCTTCCGGCGTGTCGTTGGAATCCACTGGCTTGGTATCGCCATAACCTTTCGCCGTTAGCATCGCGGCGTTGACGCCGAGTTTCACCAAAGTAACCATCACCGAATTCGCGCGCGCTTCTGAGAGCCTCGTATTGCTCGCCGGGTTGCCGGCGTTATCGGTGTGGCCGCCAATCTCCACCTTAGTGCCATCGGCTGACGCTTTCAGGGTTTCCGCCGCCCTGTTGAGAATATCCATGCTATTCGGCGAGATGGTCGCGCGACCGCTGGCAAATGTGATGGCGGCTAGATTAAGCGCGTTCACCAGATCCGTTCCGCTGATATTGCCGGCTGCTTTCAGTTCATCCATTTTTGCGGCCGCGGCCGCATTTTTGGTGACATCGTCCATCGGCGCAGCAGGCGTTGCCGCTGCTTCAACCACTTGCGCAACCGATTTGATGTTGAACTTGTCACCCAAGACCGATTTCAGCTTTCTCATGAGTCCATCGATGTCGCCTTGGGCTAACGCGCCGTCCAGCGTGATGTCGTCGCCATCAAGGGTCAGTTTTGAGCCGGACAGGGACTTCAATTCCGGCAGGAATTGACCCAGCAGCGCGAGCCAATTCGCGCCCTTGGCGCTAGCGTCCACGCGGACGTCCCCGCTGGCGGCATCGCCCAATGCCGCTTTGATGGCATCGGTTAGGGAGGTCTTGGACGCTTCATCGGCGACGGTGCCGGTGTAGTAAATTTTGCCGCCATCGTTGTTGAGTTCTAGTTTAGAATTAATTTGCGCGACCGGCGCACGCGCCGCTGCGGCCGGTGGCTCGGTTTGTGCGGCGGGCGGGGGCGCGTCTACCGGCTTGCGCGTCGCGCACCAGCCGAGCAGGAGAATCAGTGGAATCAATATCCACCACCACGGAAAGCCTTTCGACGCCGCTACCGCAGGCTTCGGCGCGTAAGCAGGCGCAGCCGGGGACACGGGCGCGCGAGCAGGCGCTGCCGCTGTTTCGGCCGTTGCGCCAAGGTATTGGCCGATTGCGGCAGGAATGCCTGCCGGGATCACGCCATCGGGCGTCAACGCGCGAACGATCTTGGGCAACATAAAGGCGAGGGCGCCGCTAATCGGACCGCTCCCGAGTCCGGTTTTTGAAGCGATCTCTTTCACCAAAGCGCCGCCAATGACGTTTTCCAGTTGCGTAGGATTAATACCCAGCGGCAGGCCCTTGCCGCCGCCGAGCCAGGTCGAGGCAATGCTCGCGAGACCTTTTTGCTTGAACAGATCAAGCAGTCCGCCGAGGCCGCCGGACTGTTTCTGAAACATTAATCCGAGTAGTGCACTAAGGATCGAACCCGCTTTATTTCCCAAGCCAAACTTAGCGGCAACTTCTTTGATGAGCAAATCAAACATGCTGTTGAACCTCCTTGAGCGTTGACGGTAATTACGGCAATCAATGCATGGTCGTGAACAAGCAAGAAGAGTGTAAATTAGCACTCTTCAGAATGCTAGAAATATCCCTCTACAACAAACCGCTCACGAGTTTAGTCGCCAGGACGAACAACAAGCACGCGAAAATTTTCTTCAACAGGGGAACCGGGAGGCGCTGGCTTAAGCGGGCGCCAAAGGGCGCCGTCAGTGTGCTGGTCAACGCAATGCCGATACAGGCGGGCAGATAGACGAAACCGAGGCTCCACTCTGGGCGGCCGGGCGCGTCCCAGCCGTTGACGATGTAACCCAAGCTGCCGAACAACGACACCGGAAATCCCAGCGCGGCTGCCGTGCCGATGGCGCGATGCATATGCACGTTGCACCAGGTCATGAACGGAATGGTAATCGCCGCGCCGCCAATGCCGACCAGACTGGAGATCGCACCGATGACGTTACCGGCGACCAGCATGCCCAGCTTTCCCGGCAGATTGCGATGGGGTTTGGGCTTGGCGTTGATGAGCATTTGCGTGGCGGTATAGACCATGAACACGACGAAGATGATTTTCAGCGCCAGCGACGAAATCTGGGCGGCCGCGAAAGTGGCGGCAAAGCCGCCAATGAGAATGCCGGGCGTCAAACGCCGAACAATGAGCCAATCCACCGAGCCTAGCGACTGGTGCGCGCGCAAGCTCGACAGCGATCCGAACAGAATGCAGGCCATCGACGTGCCCAGCGCCATATGCATGATATGGGCCTGCCCGAAGTGCAGATGCTTGAATACCTCAAGCAGTCCGACGATGATTATCACGCCGCCACCGATGCCTAACAGGCCCGCGAACAGCCCGACGACGGCGCCAAGCACCAGGTAACTCAGCGCGTAGAGCATCGCCTTATAACTTACCGATGATGAAGTCCCACTCCGCCGGCTCAATCGGCGTGATCGAGAGCCGATTGCCGCGCTGCAGGATGCGCATGTCCGCTAACTCGGCATAGCCGCGCAATTCTTGGATGCCTAGCAAACGCGTTTTCTTTACGAATTTGACCTCGACATTGAACCAGCGCGGATTTTCGCGCGCGGCCTTCGGATCGAAATATTTACTGTTGGGATCGAACTGGGTAGCGTCCGGATAAGCCCGCTTGCTCACGGATGCAAGGCCGGCGATGCCGGGTTCGTCGCAACTGGAGTGATAAAAAAATACCTTGTCGCCCCGCTTCATTTGATCGCGCATGAAATTGCGCGCTTGATAATTGCGTACACCAAACCACGCAACGGTTTTTGCCGGCGCTGCCGCGAGGTCATCGATACTGACTTCCGCCGGTTCCGATTTCATCAGCCAGTAGGACATGATCGCTTCCAAACGAAAAGAGCGGCTTGGCCGCTCTTGATTAAAGCCCCCCGCATGTGCCGTTAGACCGGCATCTTGGACCCTTTCCTAAAAAGGGGTCATCTGCCCAACACCTTTAGGCACTGCCGCTTGGGAGCGCACACCGGTGTTGCTTAGGCCGACAACCGGGTTAGATGGCTATCGGGTCAAAGAATATATGGCCTTAGCGAACACTGCAGGGGACAACCTTTCTGGGTTCATCGCAAAACTACTGCGGTGCCCGCTTAGAGGCTGGCCTAGGGCCACTTCGTTGCGCAGTGCTCGGAATCCTCGTGTACATTGAGTACATTGCGGTTCCTGCGCGCTGCGCGCCTCGTATCCGGGCATCCTCGCTACGTTTTTCGATAAACCCAACAGCGCATTCGTAAACTCCGCGCTGTCAAAACAAATCTAAAACAACTTATCTTGCGTATCCGCCAACGCTTCCGTAATACTGCTTCGCATCAGCGAAATCTTGCGTTTCATTTCGGCGCTATTCACACCCTTGCTGCCTTTGCCGCCGAGCAACTCGTGGGCGATATTCAACGCGGTCATTACCGCGACGCGCTCAATTGCCATGGTTTTTCCACCCTCGCGAATTTCACTCATTCGGCCGTCGACAAAATCCACCGCGGCGAGTAAGTCCTTTTCCTCATCGGGGGCACACGACACTCGATAGGACTTCCCCAAGATCATTACGTCGAGGGTTTTGGTCTCGCTACTCATGTTTCTTTCTCGGGGATTTTCGCGAGAACTGCTTCAAGCCGCGTAGTGGCGGCCGAGATTTTTTCGCTTAGGCGCGTGTTCTCGTCGGCCTTCACCGCAAGTTGTTGCCGCAGTTGCAGGTTTTCCTCGCGCAACTTCGCCACAACGGCGACCATCTCGGCAACCTTGTCTGAAAGTGCATCCAAGTCTTTTTCCATAACGACAATATAAGTTTAAAAACCTTGGTTGGTCAAATACCCACTCGGGCCGGGCGAGCCGACTAATTTAGCGCACCGGCAACTCGTGTATAGTACCGCTAATTCATGGTGCCGGAACGCATTTCTTGCGTTCTGGTTAAACGGGAAACAGGTGCGGAAATCCTCCAAAACCTGTGCTGCCCCCGCAACGGTGAGTGAGTATTCGCGTCA